>CAZYGV010000001.1:0-33145 GCA_964647155.1 uncultured Thermoproteales archaeon
TGCTAGGACTATACATTGACACTGGTGGCTTCGTAATCGATAAAGAGCTACTCGAGAAGCTAGGCATTGAGAAGCTAGTTGAGCAAGGATACAGATAGCCGTGAAACTAATTCCCTGTTTTTACCTTTTTACCCCTTTTCCTGTTGATTATCAAGTATATTTACACACGAGAAGTGTTATATAGGGGAGTATATTGTTCGGTTTGAGGGATTAGTTATGGTTAGAGAAACTGAGTACTTGGTATTTACTAAGAACCTTGTTAAGAGATTTGGTGATGTTGTTGCCTTAAAGGGTGTTAACTTTAGAGTTGGATACAATGAGGTTGTTGGTCTCGTTGGTGATAACGGTGCTGGTAAATCAACGCTAGCTAAGATACTGGCGGGAATCTATGTTCCAGATGAGGGTGAGATCTACGTTAAGGGTCAGAGATTTCGTAGATTGACCCCTCAGAAAGCTCGTGAACTGGGTATTGAGCTTGTACATCAGGAAAGAACTCTTGCAGAAGACCACCCCATTTGGAGAAATATCTTCATGGGTAGAGAGATCACAGGACCATTAGGCTTTCTCAGGATTAAGGAGATGAAGGCAGCTGCTGAGAAGCTACTCAATGAAATTGGTCTCAAAGCTATACCACCTGATACGCCAGTAAAGTTCCTGTCAGGTGGTTATAAGCAAGGTGTTCAGATAGCTAGAGCTGTGCAATTTGAAGCTGATTTAGTAATACTTGATGAGCCAACAATACAGCTATCGATATCTGAAGTGCATAGAGTTCTGGAGTACGTTCATGGACTGAAGAAGAAGGGTAAGTCCTGCGTTTTCATAACCCACAACATATATCACGTATATCCTGTAGCCGATAGATTTGTCATCCTAGATAGAGGTAGGATAGTCGCTGAGTTCAGGAAGGTAGATGTCACACCTGAAGACCTAACGCATATATTGGTTTCAATAGCTAGAACAGGTACTATACCTGAGAAGTATGAAAAGATAAATCTGTTGAACGTTGCAAGTAGCAGTTAGTGGAGGTTGGTAATATGGTTAGTGAAAGTAGAGGGAGCATTGTATTCAACATACTGACGACACTGTGGACCAGATACAGATTGCAAACAACTGTCTTCACTATATTCTGCGGTCTATGGCTTATCTTCTACGCTATTAGTCCATCATCCTTTGCTAGACCGTTTACGTACACAGCAATACTCTCTGTTGCACCATTCACGATAATACCAGCACTCAGCTTAACCTACGTAATCATAACAGGTGAGATGGACCTCTCATTTCCTTCCATAATGGCTTTAGGTGCTTGGGTATTGACAGTTACATGGCATGCCTTTGGCCCAACACCATTAGGTTTGATTCTAGCATTACTAGCTGGTTTAATGGCTGGCCTCATAAATGGTGTCTTAGTAACTAAGTGCCACATACCATCACTCATAGCCACCATAGGCACTATGTTTGTATGGCGAGGATTCGTGTTGATAGCTACTGGTGGCTTCAGCATACCAATTGGTATGTGGAGAGGAACTCCAATATATCAAGCTCTTGTCGGTAGATTCGGAGGAATTCCAATTCAGATTGTGTGGGCTGCAGTCATAGCGATAATTCTGTGGATATTCTTAAACCTGCATAAGTTCGGTGCACACGTTTACTATACAGGAGACAATAGGATAGCTGCTCAGATGTTAGGTATAAACACGGATAGAGTCATCATAACGGTGTTCATGATACATGGAATGCTCTCAGCATTCGCTGGTGTACTGGTAGCTCTTGAAATGGGATCTTTCTGGCCAGCTCTAGGCGAGATCTATCTACTAGAGTCAATAGCGGCAGTTGTCGTTGGTGGTACACCAATAACTGGTGGTACAGGGACTATATTCGGTACTTTCATCGGTGGATTAATACTGAAGTGGATTGAGACAGGTATTCTAGCTGTTGGCGTCACTGGATTCTGGATAAAGCTAGTCTACGGTCTTGTGATAATAATTGCCTTGATAGCACAGGTAATCATTAGAAAGCGTGAAATTAGGAGACTGAAGATCATTGGTGCGTAGTACTAAGTTAGCTTAAATTTCTTGACCTCACTACCATCAACTTTCTTTAGCGTAACTTCAGCACCCCTAATAACGACATACCCTCTATGCTCATTTGGCTCTATATCAATTATTGACCCCCTCAATCCAGCTCCCTCATAGTTGATGTCTTCAGCTAGAAGACCGGAGTGAATAATTCTGTACTCAGGATCTATGTGTAAGATCTGTGTATGGCCAATAATCCACCAAGCTCCCTTCCTTAATCTCCCCTCTCTCTCCTCTAGATCTCTAGCTTTCCTTGTGGCATTGACTATGGCCTCAAAGGTGGTTGAGTACTTCCGGTAATACTCATTGAAGATTACGTTGAATTGCCTGTGTCCATGCTCAAATACGAGTACCGTGCTCTCAATACTTATTACCTTAATCGGTACAATCTCGATGCTAATTGCTTTACCACCTAGCTCATCAATTATCTTCCTTCTGTAGAGTAGTACTCCATCATCTCTTGCACCGACAATGTATATTACCCTACTCGTGCCAACTCTTCTACCATACCTAATGACCTTACCTAGTACTGAAGCTACTTCACTGATCCTAGCTCTATCCTCTTTATGGAATCTAGCTAGGAAGTCACCTAGTATTACAAGTGTTGTACATCGTTCTCTTTCGAGAAGTTCCTTAAGTAGTTCAATTGGTGTTCGAGGATACCTAAAGTCTCCAATAATTACGAAGCTCAAGTACTACACCTTTTCAATGTAGCAGGGTGTAGAAGTTATTAAAATACTGTACGTTAAGGTTCTTTATCTTGGTGAGATTACGGAGATTACAGGTGTATTTATTGAAGCTTCGTGGAGACATGTTGATTTGAGTGCTTTAGCGTGCAAAAACACTATTCCTAGGCTCGTATTTGCTAGTTCCGGTAGTGAGGTTAGTGAGGTGGAGGTTCCGGTAGGTTCATATATTGAGCTTAGGTACCTTGGTCGTAGGTTCTGTAGTAGATTTGTTCGAGGTAGGTACTGTCTAAATCCTCTGACTAGAGTTCGTACTGAAGCGCTTCCTTGGTGTGATAGGTGTCTTAATGAGATTCCTAGTATAAAGTGTGTTTTGGGTGATCCTCAGTGTAGTGAGGAGGAGGCTCCAAAGTCGAGGAAGTGCGTCAATAGTGGTATCTTTGAGGAGAGATGTAGAGTCCCTAGGTACCACTATGTCTTGATATACCCTATATCCCCAACCTCTGTGTACCTTAAGGTTGGTATCAATAGGGAAACAACATTTCCTACTAGAGTACTTGAGCAAGGTGCACCCATTGCTGTTGTGTACGCTAAGACACCAAATGTGTGGAAGGGTAGAGTTCTTGAGCTTAGTTCTAGAGAGGTTTTGAGGAAGTTAGAGGGTAGATCTATTGCTGAGGGTATTCGTATTGCTCATGCTAGTGAAGTTAAGAAGACTCTAAGTGTTGTCTCTACATCGCTCAAGTACCTAGGATTGCAGACGTACTCCCTAGATACTTTCCTACTTGGTGGTACTGAGACTAGTAATTTATTGGATAAACTAGTTAATGTTGGTAAAGCGGTATGTAAGTACTTAGTGGAGCAATTTCGTGAATTTGCTCTGGAGAATCCACTTGTACTTAATCTCTGGAGTAACGTCTATCCCATTGATCGAAGTAAGTTATCTGGTAACTTCGTTGCTGTTGATAGTGTTGAGAAAATTTCTTCACTTGAGGGTGAAGTAGTTGGTTGGGCAGGCTCAGTTATGTTGTTGAGATGTGGAGGTACTCTCTACCTACTTAACTTCCATAGGTTCTCTGGGTCGTTACTTAGGTTGCGAATTACTCAATGAGAACAGCGTTAACTACTCCATCTTGTCCTGGACGAGAGGTTACTCTCGCTTTGCCTACCTCAGTCTCTATGATTGCTCCTTTCGTCACTATACCTCTCCTAGCGTACTCTCTATTAGCTGGATTCTCGAGAACTCTGATGATTCTAGCTTTTACACATTTCTTCTGTGATGGTATATAGACGTTAGCGTAAGCTACTGTCTTCAGCTTTAGCTTGATATTTCCGCCGAATGTTCTTTCGACCTTTAATCTATTTTCGGAACCGATCTTGGTCTCTGTAGGTGGTCCACCACAGAGACACTTTGGCTTGATCTTCTTGTGTCTACCCTTAATTCCACCAGATGGTTTTCTCAAGTCGTTACCCTGGAAGTAGGATGCTAACTTAGCCATGTACCTACCCTACCTCAAGCTCTAGCTGGGTACTTGGTTCTCTAGGGGTTTTAATCATTTCCCTACTTCACAGGTCTTTCTAACTTCTCTCGGATTAGGTACCTAACGTAATTGAGTAAATCACGAGAAAGTACCTGTCTACTCCTCAAGCAGATGAATACAGCATTACTCAGTAGATTCACTATGTGCTCTATCTGTGGGTATGTGCTGATGTGCTTGGTTATAGATCCATACTCCTCAAGTATTATCTGGTGTATGAGTGCTTCAGCTACGTACTGCGCAATTTCTCTCATATTAACTAAGTTACCGCCTGAGATTCCAATACCAATACACCTTCCATCTACATAAGCTACCTCTAGGGTACGTTCATCGAGGACATTTAAGTGTATGTAGTGAAGCGGATAGAGACGACAACTTAGTGGTCTAACACTGTATACACAGCATGATGGTATGCCACGTGTAGTTCTCAATAGGATACAGTACTCGTCATGTCTTAGCTTAACTACTTCACCTCCAAGTACCTCCTCAACTATGCAATACTTCTCAATGAACTTTTCTGGGTTTATCTCAAGGAAAGTACTTATGCGGTATATATCTCCGAGAGTTAGATTTGGGCTATATTCTCTACAGCAGAATCCACATCTCATGCACTGGAATGGTACGTAGTCACTTAGTAGAACTCTTCTAAATCCCTGTAATCTATGTAGCTTATCCATGAGAATAATCTGTTCCGTTGTGTAGTACATCTCATACTCCTCACAATGTCCTAGTTACCTCTCATTAGGTTAGAGCTAAATTATACCTTACGTTACGTAGCTATTGGTGGTGTTTAGTTTTGAGTGAGAAACCTAGATGGTTACAGATTTTCGAGGAAATTAAGGAGTTTCTAGATAGATACGATCCAGAGCGTAGATTCTCATTTACCGGTGATCTACATGAGAAATTCATGAAGTTAAGAGAGGATTTTAGGACAGAGTACGTGATGTCTTACGTAGGTAGCGAGCTTGATAAGGCAAGTGAATGGGTTCAACAGCTCTGTCGTAGGATTGAGGAGGTTAGTGAGCTTTTTGGGTTGCCCACAGTATTGCTTTCTAAGGAGCTTAAGAGTTTCGTTGAGAATCCATTAGCTCACTTGAAGAGTAAGATATTCAATTACATGTACGATCTCTTCAGAGGTAAGGTGACACCTGAAGAATTTGATAGAGTAGCATCAGCAGCTATCAGAACTAGTCTACGCACTAACTTAAGGACCGTGTACCAGGACTGGGTTTTCCTGACTTTGCTGAAACTTCTTGGTGAGAGAGGAGGTAAGTTAGTGTATCCTGAACATCGTGCTCTCTCGCTTGAGAGACATGGTAAGCAGAAAGCTGGTTGGATACCACCTAATGCAATCATTAGGTTTGAGGATGGTAGAGCACTTAGCTTCTTCCTAGAAGCTCCTAGACCTATTGGATGGGAGGATACCGAGGATCTAGTTAGAGCTTGGAAGCTCTATGTCGCGCTTAGACCTGATATGATGCTGTACTCAGGTGAAGTGCACAACATAATTCAGCTAGATAGTGATCCACCAATCAAGAGACCCAGCGTAATTATTGAATGTAAGGAACTTGATGACTGGTACGTAAGGGTTAGATACATTAGAGGTCCATTTGCTAAACCACTAACTGCTGAGGAGTGGCGCTCTAAGTGGCTTAGAGGCCTCTGGGATGGTTTAGCTGATGTACTCGGTATTCAACGTAGTGAAGTTGTTAAGCATGTTGAGGAGAAGAAGTCACTTAAGCTGAGTGATCAGCAGATAGTTGCTCTTTACAAATCTGTTTACAGACCTGATAGAATGTTTGTAATTTCTAGAGCTAGAGTACCTAGTTTTGTGAAGTCGAATCTGGAGAACTACGGTATCATTGTCATTGATGATGTAATGTTTGATGAGAACAAGCTTGAAGAGCTTGCTGATTACCTACATCGTGAAGTAGCCAAGGTGAGTACAGGTAGGCCTGTTCTTGAGATGGATGAGGAGCTATATGACTTAGTAATGAGGGTTTGGAGGGAGTTGGAGAGTAAGTTAGGTAGGAGGTTGAGTTTGAGTGAAGCTCTGAAGTATGTTTTGAAGAGTTTCCTAAGTACGTAGATCCTTAGTGAGGACTTATTTGTAGGAATTTCGTAGTGGTATGTGTCCTGTGATGAACCTGTGAGGTGCGGGGCCCTTATGATTTGGTGATTGAAAGGCCCGTTGCTGAGGTGATGTCATGAGGTTGACGACTAGCCTTAAGGTAAGTTTGACAGCGCTCATGAGTAGTCTTGCAGCTGCTTTTCAAGTAGCTGGTTTAGAGATACCATTCCCATTACTTCCCTTCCTTAAGTACGATCCTGTTGGTGTACCAATAATATTGGTATCGCTTATAGTTGGTATCAAGGGTGGTATCGTAGCCGACTTGTTAACAGCTGTAGCTATAATGTTCCGTGGTGATATTGTTGGTGCCTGGATGAAGTTCCTAGCTGAATTAACTACATTTGTTCCTTTCACACTAGCTTTTAGAAAGCTATCCGAATCGAGGATTAGGTACATCGGTAGTACAGCTATTGGCGTCATATCCAGAGTTATGTTGATGAACGTTGCCAACATAGTTGTATGTCCCATAGTATTTAAGATACCTTTGTCAGTTGCTCTTTCATGGATACCTCTCATCAGTTTCTTCAACGCAACAATAGCGCTCATGTACATACCTGTCAGTCTCTACCTCTATAAGTTAGCTAAGAAGGTACTTGAAGAATAGCTATGGTATATGTAGCCTGAACTCTATGAACACTAATGGTATTAGTGGAGCTAGTGTAAGTAATAGGAAGAGTGCATCACAGTATCTAAGCTTCGGTATATCTCTAAAGCTCTTTACCCTACTCGAAAAATGTCTCAGTTCTAGCACCTCAGCTACGTTGTGTGCTCTCTCGATGTACCACACTATCAGAGGTGTGAGCATGTTTCTGAGGTAGCTAATCTTTTGTGCTAGTGATGTTCCTTTAAGTGTGTATCCTCTCAGGTTCATAGCTTCCTTAACGTGTTGTACGTCCTCGATGGCTGTTGGTACGAACCTTAGTGTCAAGATCACACTCTCTACGATTGATGGTGGAAGACCTAGCTTGTAGAGTAGGTACCTCATGTGAACTGGTTTAGTAGTACAGAGTAGGAGGACTATGGTGCTTATAGCTATCATGAACTTAAATGCTATCGTACCTACGGTGATTAGTGCTTTATTGGCCTCAACACCGTGTAGTAGTGTAAGTGATGTGAGGTATATCGTTATGAAAGCTGAAATGATCGGCATCACAGCGATGAGCACTGTAAGGACTTTCCTCCACACCTTCCCTACAAGCGTCAACGTAGTTGTTACCGCAGCTAGGTAGATCGTAGTCATTGTGTGACCTAGGAACAGCGCTACTATTAGCGAGATGGTGTAGACTAACTTCACCCTGATATCAAGTCTATGGACTGGCGTATCCAGGTACTCATACACTAAACTTGCTCTTACGTAGTTCAAGAACATACCTCAGATACCTAGCTACGTCCTCAAATCTAAAAGGTCTACCCTTAAGACCAATCACTGCATTCACCTTCTCAACCACCTCAACTATTTGTGGTTTTACGAGACCATACTTCTCGAGAACTTCACTAGGTAAATACATCACATCTTCAGGTCTTCCCGATAACACAATTTGACCAGCATTCATCAGGTAAATCCTATCTACGTCGAGTAACGTCAAAAAGTCCACATCATGAGTAATCACAATTATTGAACCAATTGAAGACTTTAAGCCATTCAATATACTAGCGATTTGCTCCTTACAACAGTAATCTAACCCTATTGTTGGTTCGTCAATGATTAATAGCTTTGGATTACGAGCAATAGCCATTGCAATAGCTAATCTCTTTTGCTCACCCCAAGACAACCTAAATGGATTTTTATCAAAATAGGTCTCTAGACCAACTACCTCAAGGAGCTTAGCTATGACCTCGTCACTGACTTTCATTCCTAAACTCTCGAGAGTTGACTTAAGTTCATCTCTTACAGTTACGTTGCAGAAGATGTGTTTTGGATTTTGTGGTACATAACCAATTGACTTCGCTAATTCACTCCAAGACCACTCTTTGATATCTCTACCAAAGATCCTAACGATACCCTTACTTGGTCTTACCAACCCCATCATGACCTTAGCTAAGGTTGTCTTACCTGAACCATTAGGTCCTACAATAGCTACCAGCTCAGCCTCATGTACCTCGACATCAATACCTTTAAGGACATAATCCTGCTCAGGTAAGTACCTAAACCAGACATCACGTAGTACTATAACTTCCCCAGAACGCACTTAACCACCTCCTTAGCAAAGTCACTAGGATTAAGCGGTACCTTACCTACTCTACCTAAGTACTTCCATAGTTTAACAACATATGGATCTCCCACATTAGCTTTCAGTAGGTAGTCACCTTCAAGAGCAGACTCAACATCACCAAAGTACAGTACCTTACCATCGTGAAGTACTATGACCTTATTGCTATAAGGCATGACTAGTTCGAGTTTATGTTCAGAAATCACCACAGTCACATCATACTCACGATGTATTCTCACAACTTCATTAATAAGCTTCTTAGATGTCAAGGGGTCTAGCCATGTACTTGGTTCATCTAGGACCAAGATTTCAGGTAATTGAGCTAGTGCAGTAGCTAATACAACTCTTTGCTTTTCACCACCTGATAACTCAAATGTTCTTCTATACCTAATACCTTCAAGACCAAGTAACTTAACAACCCACTCAATTCTCTCCATGATGACACTAGGTGGTAAGCCTAAGTTTTCGAGAGGGTAAGCTAATTCATCCTCTGTTATCAGCATCAGTATCTGAGCTTCTGGATCCTGAAACACGGCAGCGAGTTTACTCGTTATTTCAGCTAGGTTAGAGGTAGAGACATCGAGACCACACACAGTGACCTTCCCACGTAGTTCACCACCATAGAAGTGAGGTATAAGACCTGTTAAACAGCGAAGCAAAGTTGTCTTACCTGAACCTGAGTGACCAATCACTAGTACGAAATCCCCTCTCTCAATACTTAGGTTGATACCACGAAGAACCCAATCCCCTCTCTTAGAGTACCTATACCAAACATCTTCGAAAGTAATAATTACATCACCCATTGTGCTCCCTCAGTACACGAACTAGCTCTCTAAGGAATAGACCAACATCGGTAACTACGCCTCTGATCTGTGTGCTACCTCTATCGTAGACTCTAGCTATGACAGCTGGATTAATGTCAACGAATACGACCTTAACGTGATAAGGTAGCATATTACAGACACCAATCCCAAGAAGCATCGTAGCTAGGACAAGAACTAAGTCAACCCCTCTAATAATTTCCTCACGAATTACATCTTGAGCCTTAACCATATCCGTTATCGTATCCTTAAGAGGTCCATCGTCTCTAATAGAACCAACGATGATGTACTTAACACCATTTCTAACACACTCATACAATACACCATCACGAACAATACCTAGCTTAACAGCCCTAGCTATTGAACCACAGGAATTAACCTTATTGATAGTCCACACATGAGTAGCATGATGAACGTACCTACCATCTCTCAGTGATACTCCAAGTGATGTACCGAAGATCGATGCCTCAAGATCGTGAACAGCAAAACCATTACCTACTATCAGAACGTCAACGTAGCCCATTCGAACTAATTCAGCAAGTGCATTCCTACCACCTGAATGAATAACTGCAGGGCCAGCAACAACGAAAACTCTACCACCTCTCCTCTTAACATCAATCAACTCCTTAGCAACCTCTCTAATGATTAGGTACGTAGGTCTCTCAGTAGATACCGGACTAGTCATGAAGCGAAAACCAGGTTCCTCTTCAATAATACCCTTCTCACCAACAACAACAAGCATACCTTTCTTAACCTTTCTAGGTTCAAGAGAGTAAGCTTCCTTCTTCACTGGATCAACAACGATACAGCAGTCCATCCTAACATTCTTAACCTCAATCTTCTCTCCATTTAGTATTATCCACGTCCTCTTATTGCTAGTAACGTAGAATCCATCAGGTAAAACACCATCTTCAGGAGCTGGCTTTAGCTCAACGCTTTCCATAAGCGACACCTCAGTACATCGGTCAATTAAGTATTTTAGGTTTAGGTCAAGTACTTGTACTGAGATATGGGTACTGAGAAGAGGGGTAAAATAGGGGAAGTTATTCGGGAAATATTTAGGAGAAAGGCTTTTAGGTTTGGTTGGTGCGATATCTGTAGATCCTACGTACTTAGAGTAAGTACCTGTCCTGTATGCGGTAGCTCTGTCAAGTTAATAGACGCTACGTTACCTAGAGATGTTAGGCTAGCACACGAGTACGATATTGAGATTACGAGAGAAGCGATTGCTAGGTCATGTGGAGTATCGTCTAAGTACCTAGATAAGGTGTTGCCGCGATCAGGCACTACGTTACTGAATAAGGTTCAATACATTGATGCTGCTGATGAAGTTATCGTTGATAAGTACATCATCGGTACTAGGTTCTTCGATGTCTTGAGACAGGAATGGATATTTAGACCACAGTACGAATTTGCCTCATTAGTTATCCGAGAAAAGATAGGTTACTACGGTATTGTTAAGAGAAACAGGTTGGCTACAGGTGAAGTTATTGAACGTAGTGATATACTCGAAGGTGACTTACCTAGTGATGTTGGTTACTATGTTCCTCTAGAGACGAGTGATGGTAAGTTCCAAGGTGTAGGTAAGGTAGTTGGTAAGAACAGCTTGAGAATTGTCAAGACATGGTCTAGTGTTGATCCACTTCAGCTAGAGGGTACGTGTACTGTAGATCGTGTTACTGAGGTAAATGCTACGATACTCGAAGTCCTTGAGAGAAATTCACTGAAATTTATCGAGAATTGTCTTAGGAAGTACTCAACATACATCCCCTTAGTGACGTTCTCTGGCGGAAAGGATAGTACAGTCGTGCTGTATTTATCTTCTCAGATAGGTGTTAGAGAAGCTATATTCAATGATACAGGTCTGGAATTTCCAGAGACGTACAGGAATGTAGATAATGTAGCTAGCAAGCTCGATGTCAGGGTGCATATTGCATCTGCCGGAGATACCTTCTGGAACTTACTCGGGAAGTTTGGACCACCAGCTAGAGATTACCGGTGGTGTACGAGAGTCTGTAAACTAGTACCAATGGCGAGAAAAGTTAGAGAACTCTACGGTTCGAAACCCATCATGAGTATTGTTGGTCAGAGAATGTATGAGTCAGTACAGAGAGCACTAACTGGTAGAGTAAGTTCAGGAAACCCCATAATACCGAGGAATATCCTTGTATCACCAATATACCACTGGACATCACTAGAAGTACAGCTATACATAAAGCTCAGGAAACTACCACTCAATGAGCTATACCTCAAAGGATTTGAACGAGTAGGCTGTTGGCTCTGCCCTACATCTAGACTTGCAGAATTCAAGGTAGTTGAGACACTATACCCAGATCTATGGTCGAGGTGGAGAAGCTATTTGCTCAAGTACGCACAAATGAAGAAATTACCACGAGAATGGGTTGAGTATGGTCTTTGGAGGTGGAGGTTCAAGTATCCAGGAGATGTAGCGAACCTGATTAAGAAACTTGGGTACAGACCAAGTAACCTCCTTGAGAAGACAGCAGTTACGCAATGTATCATCACAGAGAACATCAGGATTGGTAAGGTACATAATCTAGGCATAGTGGTGACAGATTGTGGCGAAGTGAACTTAGGTGAGTTAGGCAAGTATCTTAGTAAGATCCCTGGAACAATAACCTGTAGACAGCTATCCGATACTGTGATTATACTTGAGAATAAGCTAGGTAAGGCAACGATATTCAGTACAGGTAGAATATCGGTACAATGTAGCTCTATGGAGAATTGTCTCAAGCTCCTAACTGAGATAGTTAAGTGCATAGCTAAGCTAAAGCGGTGTAGTGAGTGTAGTCTCTGTACTGGATTTGGAGAGGATTCAACTAAGGGATGTCCAGTTATAAGTGCTTACGTAGCTAGTATTGAGAGGCAGGTAAGGGAGCATATCACTCATGTAAAGTCTACTCATTGAGGTTATGAGATACCTGACTGGATAACGATAAATCCCAACTAGGCATTACGTCCTTTAGGGATTATGTGTTACCTAGCTAGGTTAGGTTACGAGAGCTGTAACTGCTTAATTGATGGTAGGAAACCCTGCGAAGTGGGGTTACGTTATGAGAATGGTAAGGTGTATAGGTTGGTGTATGACATTCAGCTGAGTAGACCGGAGGATTACCTATCGATCTACCAATCATGCTGTAACCATGACTGTAGGATGTGTCATAGCTTCTACTTCTCAAGAAGACCTGTAGGTAGGTGGATGTCACCAGAGGATATAGTTGATGTTGTTCGTGATTATGTAAGGAGAGTTACGATTTGGGAGCCTCGAGATAGAGCAACTATGTGGCATGCAAGTGACCTCTGTATGCACTGTGGTTCATGCATACTACGTGGTGAACCAGGGCCACTCTGTCCACGAAGACTTAAGCCATGGCAGGTAACTCTCTCAGAACAAGGTTTTGGTCCTGCTCGTAATATTGTCTCATTCACCGGTGGCGATCTCTTATGTAGACCAGAGTTCTACACCAAGACATTTGAGCTAATTAAGAGTGAGGTTAAGAATGTATGGGTTAAGGTCGAAACTAATGGTTATGGTCTTGTGAAGGAGGTAGTTGAGGAGTACGCTGCTGCTGGTCTTGACTCCGTTTGGCTTGATTTAAAGGCTTTTAGTGAGGATGTATACAAGTGGTTGACAGGTACTACCAATAAGTGGGTACTAAAGGTTCCTGAATTGCTTCTCGAGCACAATATTGTTCTTGAAATCGTTTTACTCTACATACCTGGTGTTGTTGAGCTTGATGAGTTGAGGAAGTTCGGTAAATACATTGCTGACATTGATCCAGAGATACCTGTCATGCTACTCGCCTACTTTCCTCGGTATAAGCTTAGTAACAGAGAACCTACGTTGCTCGAGATGGTTAGGGGATACCACGTACTAATTGAGTCTGGTTTAAGGAAGGTTAAGGTTGGTAATTGCTCAGTATTCTGTAAGACTGCTAGTGATTGGGAACTGCTCTTAACACTATTACCCAGAGATGCTATTGCTGGATAGGTGGGGTCTTGGTTATTACTATAGGCCTTCTCTCGACAAGTGCTTTAGCTATCTTACTCCTAGCACTTTCAAGACATCTCCAAAGCGTACCACGTGAAATACCCATTCTCTGAGCGGCTTCACTCTGAGTTAGATGCTCTAGGTAAACTAATCTAAGGGCTTCTAATTCATCTGGTGTCAAGTACACTGGTTCATTCTGTACAGGTACCCCGCCTTCAAATGGTATGAATACTATATCTTTTATATCGATCGATATGTATCTAGGTACAGGTGGTCTTCCTCTTCTACCTCTTCTCCAACACCAATGCCATCCTGGTGATGCTGCCATCATATATCGATCAAAACCTCGAGTAGGTACCTACCCGTGGCCTGATTAAAACGTTAATTTTAGACAGAAACTAATTTTACCTAGTGATGAGTGAGCTGGGTACTGAGTAGTGAGGAAATGAAACCCCACTGATTTAGTACTTAAGCTATAGGTGTGGTGGGTTATGTGTCCAGTAGATATGTAGTAAGGATATTTGCTTTGCTGGCTGTAATAGTCTTTGTAGTGACATCTCTCTGGTATATCACCTACATGTCAAGACCTAGCAAGCCTACTACACCAACTATTAAAGTAGGTGCCATGCCCATAGGCTCACTAAAGTCTACTAAAATGATAATCCTCATTGATAATAATCCATACGATGGTCTAGTGGCTATATGGGGTCTTAGTGTACTTATTAAGTTGCCTAGTGGAGAGTACCTACTATTTGATTGTGGCCCTTCACCCACCGCACTTCTCGAGAATTGCAGGAAATTAGGTATTGAGATAAAACATGTAAGATACATCGTTCTCTCTCATGAACATGGTGACCATGTTGGTGGTATTACAGCATTATCTAGCTTAAGTAAATTCATCACCGTATTTGTACCCAATGGATTTCCTCTACCCTTAATTCGAGAACTAAAATCAATGGGTTTTAGAGTTACCATAGTTAACTCGACATACATCATTATGAATGGTGTAGCTATTGTAGGACCCTTTAGAGCAGGTACATTAAGTGAACAGGTACTAGTCCTCAATGTAAGTGGTGTAGGTTTAGTTGTAGTAACTGGCTGTGCACATCCAGGTATAGAGAACATAGTTACAAACATCTCAGAAACCTTCAATGAGAGCATATTCTTAGTTGTAGGTGGTTTCCACCTAGTTGGAGCTGATGTAGTGAGATTGAGTAAGGTAGCTCACACATTTGAGAAGCTCAATGTGAAGTATATCGTACCAATTCACTGTAGTGGTGATAGAGCTAGGAAGTTCCTACGATCTAGGCTAGGTAGCAGAGTAGTACTCGGTCATGTAGGTACATACATTGAGGTATCAGGTAAAGGTATCACCATTAAGGACCTACCATCAGAAGTAGGGTGATTGTCTTTTAATTCTTCTCCTCTAAAATATTGCTCAATACCATCAGCTTCTCGACTACTCATCAGCACTCAGCTGAGGTGCGAGTCATCACTATCTGGTACGAATCTTGAGAGAAAAGGTAAATTTAGCGTCAAGTCGACTATTAGACCAGTGATGAGTTTGCTTAGCCCCACCTGACGATAGGTGAGGAATCCGGCAGGAGCTGATTCCTCACCTATCTTTCAACCTTAATCGTTACCACCGTTGCATTCACTGAAGTATTAAATGCATCAGCTATGGGCTTACACTTAGCTTTAAGGAGATATGCAATAGGTGTAGTCCAATGAAGTTCATCGACAGCTTCAAAGTTAGCCATACCCTTACACACGACAATATCGCTCTCGCTGACAAGCCTATCAACTACCTTACTGTAATGTCCCTCTACTAGACTTGAGAAGTACTCAGTCTCACCATCAACTACATTTGCAAACTCATCAAAACCGAGTTCCAGTAGTTCACCGTAGGTTACATCGTTTTGGAATGGTTCTGACTTACCGATAACGTAGATTTCACAACTTGGGTTAACACAGCGTTTTACATATCGAAGTAGCTCTCTATCAAATATCACCTCACCACAATTATCTGGTATGAAAACTATTGACTTAGCTCTCTTGATGTATCTATAGAGCTTATCGATCTCACTTACCTTAGGCTCCTCTAGAAGCACCTCACTCAGTCTCTCTATGGAGAAGCTATAAGTAGCTACACCTGGGTCAATTGCGTTTGCATTTACTGAAGCAATCACTAACTTCCTAAAGATCTCGTACTCATCACCGCGATAAAGCAGATCTCTGACCCTTCGTAGTACATCTTCGGCAACCTCATTACACCTCCTCTTATATTCACGATAGGGATCGTATCCAATGTACTCACGAACTATCCTGTAGGCTTCACTAGCTACAACAACTGTTAGCGTATTTGGTGATGCTAATTCAAATATCTTATTCGCCACTAACTTAAGTACATGAAACTTCTCCTCATCACTTAAGTCGCTACTCAAGATCTCTCTAGCTCTAACACTGAGTATACAGACAGGACACTCAGGTCTACACTTCATGGCAACCACTAGAGTTAAAGGCAAAAAGCAGAGAGCTTATAATCCTTTCCACATCAGGTACCTACTTAATTCTGCGAAGGATAGCAACAGTAACAGTAGTCCCTACACCACCAATACTCTGTACGAGACCTATTTCTGGTGATGGCACCTGCATACTACCTGCTTTCTCCATTAACTGTAGAGCTACCTCAGCTACCTGATACACACCAGTAGCACCAACGGGATGACCACGAGCCTTGAGTCCACCACTTGGGTTAATCGATGGCTTTCCACCAGGATCAAATACGCCCTCCTTGAGCAACTTCACAGCTTCTCCTCGCCTTGAGAAGCCAAGATCTTCAATGTTTATGAACCCAAGTACAGAGAAAGCATCATGTATTTCAGCTACATCCACATCCCTAGGCTCCACCTTGGCCATTCTATACGCACGTTCAGCAGCTTTAACAGTAGCCGTGAAGCTAGCTATATCTGGTCTCTGTGCAAGGTACATGTAGTCAGTAGAGCAAGCTATACCAGCAATCTCAACAATAGCATCGCTTACTCTACGAGCTTCCTCCAGTGGACATAGCACAACTGCTGCAGCACCATCCGATATAGGAGCACAGTCAAGTACTCTGATTGGATCAGCTATGAGCGGAGACTTCAACACATCGTCAACTGTTATTCGCTTACGGAATTGTGCGTGAGGACACTTCATAGCATTCTCATGCATCTTTACAGGCCAGAGAGCCATGTCCTCTCTAGTTACATTGTACTTCCTCATGTAGTACCTCATAATTAGCGCATTTAGTGCTGTGAAGCTAGTACCGTAGAATAGCTCGTAATCTGCATCAGCAGCCTTCGCTAGAGCATACGTAACCTCGCGTGTAGTAGCTTCCGTCAGCTTCTCAACACCACCAACCAAGACGTAGTCATAGAGACCTGATGCAACTGCCATGTACCCTGTCAGAAGAGCAACACCACCTGAGCCACAAGCTGCCTCCACCTTAAATGCAGTTTTACCACATAAACCACAGTAATCAGCTAGCAATGCACCTAGAGAATCTTGATCACTCAAGCTAGATGAACACATGTTACCAATGATAACAGCTTCAATCTCTGGACAACCAGCATCCTCAATAGCTCTTGCAGCTGCTTCGTAGAATAGCTCTCTCAAGCCTTTATCAAAATGCCTACCAACCTTAGTCAACCCAATACCTACAATAGCTACTTTCCTCACGTACCATCACCTACCTCACATACCTAATAATTCTCCTAAACCTAGCATAAAGACCATAGTCAATGTAGGTCTTGTCATTGACATAATCTCTAACAGTTGGTGCTAGGTTCTTCCTCTCCTCAATACCATCCTTCACAAGTAAGGAAATAGCATCTGAACCTGCACCTGATCCATATGAAACAACGAGAATCCTCTCACCAGGTTTAGCAATATCGAGTACAGCAGCTAGGCCAATGAGGCTTGACGCAGCGTAGGTATTACCTATTTCAGGAGCTAGTAGACTTGGAAGTACTTTCTCCTTTGGTATACCCAACATAGCTGCTGCCCTCAGTGGGAATACACCATTTGGCTGGTGGAAGACCACGTAGTTTATGTCGCTGGTTTTCAGCCCAAGTTGATTCATTAGCTCTCTTGCAGCATTGACCACATGTCTGAAGTACGCTGGATCACCAGTAAATGCTTCAGCATGTTTAGGGTATGGAGATAGTTCTCTACGCCAGAAATCAGGTGTATCGGTTACGTATGATATGGAACCCTCAATAGAGGCTACTGCTCTCGAGTCATCAGGTCCAAGTACGTAGGCTGCACCACCTGAAGCTGCCGAGAACTCAAGGTGGTCACCAGGATTCGCCTGCGCTGTATCTGCGCCAATAGCTAATGCATACTCAACCATACCGCTTGCGACGAGTCCTGTACATATTTGAAATGCTTCTGTACCCGCCTTACAAGCAAACTCAATATCTGCTGCTAATACGTGAGGAGTGGCACCTATAGCCTCAGCAACTATGGTAGCTGTTGGCTTAACAGCATATGGTTTAGACTCAGTACCGACATACACAGCACCTACCTTACTACCATCGATATTAGCTCTCTTAAGGGCATTCTTCGTAGCCTCAACAGCTATGGTAGCTACATCCTCATCGATACCAGCAACAGCTTTCTCCTTAAGCATCAAGCTCTTGACGTAGTAACTCACGTCATAACCCCAAACCCTAGCAATTTCCTCAACCTTAATCCTGTACCTAGGAATGTACACACCCCAACCATGAATACCGACACCAACTCTTGTCCTCATCTAATTCACCTCTTTGGTCTAAACTTGAGAGCATACATCACAATACCGAAATCACCATCTTCTCTAACACGACGAAAAGTAGCTACAACTTCAGTACCGGGTTTCAGCTCAGTAACATCACAGTCCACTACTTGAGCAAGTACCCTAGTACCATCCCTCAACCTAATGATACCAACTATGTAGGGTGTGTAGTAGTCGAAACCACTAGGTGATGTCCTGATGATAGTGAACTCCTCTAGGATGCCTTCAGTGGGTAACTTAACCAGCTCTAGATCACGTGAGTTACATATAGGGCAACATCTCCTTGGTGGAAACCAAGTTCTTCCACATCCTCTACACTTGGAACCCACTAGTCTATAGTAGCTGGGTATGTTTCTCCAGTACCTTGGTACGGATACCACTATGTACAACCCTCCTTGCAATTGTCGAGTCTGACTTCGACAGTGACTTTTATATATAAGTTAGGTCAAGTCATGTACAAAGATCTTAGGTGTTACTGATGGAGCGACGTGATATAGTTGATGAGTTTGTTCAGGAGATAATCGATGGTAAGGTTAAGCTTCATGAGATTGAGAAGATTGTTAATGGTGATTCAAATCTAGCTACTGTCATTAGGAGGAGATTTCTTGAGAAGGTACTTGGTGTAGAGCTCAAGAACATTGGTACGTACAGTATTGATTTCAATGAAGTTGTTGGTCGTAATTGTGAGAATACCATTGGAGTTACTCAGGTACCACTAGGTATTGTAGGTCCTCTACGAGTTCTCGGCGATTATGCAAGAGGTGACTTCTACGTACCTCTTGCCACAACAGAAGGAGCATTAGTTGCATCAGTAAATAGGGGTTGTAAGGCTATTACCCTCTCTGGTGGTGCTAGGGTCAAGGTATTGAGAGACTCAATGGCAAGAGCACCTGTCTTCGAGCTACCTAGTGTTGAGGATGTACCTAAGTTCATTGAGTGGGTTAGATCTCACTTCAATGAGCTTAAGAAGGTAGCTGAGTCAACTACTAGGTACGGTAAGTTGATTGAGATTACACCATTTGCTGCCGGTAAATTCGTGTGGTTGAGGTTTAGCTTCACAACTGGTGATGCTATGGGTATGAACATGGTCACCATAGCTACTGATAGAGCTGTTAAGTACATTGAGGAGGAATTTCCAGGAGCTAGATGCATATCGTTGTCAGGTAATATGTGTGTTGATAAGAAGCCTACAGCACTCAACGTAATTCTTGGTCGTGGGAAGACTGTAACAGCTGAAGCCACTATTAGGAGAGATGTTGTGGAGAAAGTTCTGAAGACTAGTCCTGAAGCTATAGCTAAGGTAAATACTGTCAAGAACCTACTAGGTAGTGCCTATGCTGGTTCTCTAAGTTTTAATGCCCACTTCGCAAATATAATCGCAGCGATATTCATAGCCACGGGACAGGACGTTGCTCAGATTGTTGAGAGTTCCCTAGGATTTACCTACGTTGAGGTAATGGATGGTGATCTCTACATCTCCGTCACATTACCATCTCTCGAGGTTGGTACTGTTGGTGGGGGGACAAGATTACCTACACAAATGGAAGCACTCAAGATACTTGGTTGTCAAGGATCTGGGAATCCACCAGGTACAAATGCACTGAAATTCGCTGAGATAGTTTGCGCTACTGTACTTGCAGGTGAGTTGAGTTTACTAGCTGCTCTAGCTGCTGGTCATCTAGCTGAAGCACATGTGAAGCTAGGTAGGGGTGGAGTACGTGGCTGATGTGGAGCTACTTGGTACTGGTGAGTACAGAGTAGTTAGTAGTGATGAAGCTATGTACCGTTACCTCAGCTACCTAGTGAATGCTGTTGTCGGTAACCCACTTGAAGTCCCTGTCATTGAAGTGCTTGGTAGTTCTCTCAGGATCAAATTCAGTAAGTCGACCATTGTCTGCATTGGTTGCTGTACCGAAGTACGTACGTTACTTGCAGGTAGAGAAGTACCTAAGTGGAGAGCAATACCTGTATTACCTAATCAAGAACTTGAGATCAATTGCCTAAGTACCTACATCGCTTACATAGGTATTAGAGGTCTATCAGTTAGTGAAGACAGAATTATAGTGACGTCAGAGGCATGTGATCCTGACGAGCGTGAGCTATTAGCTAGGTATGTACCGAGTAAGTACGTTAGTGTGGGTACTGAGGTACCTGTACTACTTTTCAGTGGTGTAGACTATACAGACGATGTCACTATTGAGCATAAATTCGAGGGTAGACCTATCATAGTGATGAGATCTAAGCAACGTAACGTGAAGTACCTACTAGATCCAGTGAACTGTCAGCTAATTCTCGACAATTCAGTTGTTGGCGTTATTCCTGAAATCTACGTAAATCTACTAGCTACAGCACCTAGAGGGTCATCCCTTAAACTAGTCTTCAGCACCGAAGTTCCTGAACTTCCAACGCCTAGAGAATTGGCTCATCAGGTAAAGAAGGTTATTGAATCCTCTACTGAAGCTGCTAGACGTGGTGCTGAGTTAATTCGTGTTCGTATCAATGGTATTGAGTACGATGTTTGGATTGAGGATTTAGGTGCTGTGTGGTGATTTCATGAGTATTCAGGAGAAGTTGAGTGAACTTCGTAGATTGAAGGAATTGGCTAAGCTTGGTGGAGGTCCTGAAGCTATTAGGAAACAGCATGAGAAGGGTAAGTTAACAGCTCGTGAGAGATTGGAGTTACTTCTCGATGAAGGTAGCTTCATTGAGCTAGATATGTTCATTCAGCATAGGTGTACTGAGTTCGGTATGGAAAGTAGGAGGGCTCTAGGTGATGGTGTTGTTGCTGGTCTAGGTACTATTGATGGTAGACCAGTTGCTGTGTATGCTCAGGACTTCACCTTCATGGGTGGTAGCGTTGGTGAGATGCATGCGAAGAAGATAGCTATGCTAATTGACTTAGCGCTTAAGCTGGGTATTCCTGTCATTGGATTAAATGACTCAGGCGGTGCTAGAATTCAGGAAGGTGTTGACTCTCTTGCAGGTTATGGTGAGATCTTCTACAGAAATGTCATGGCGTCTGGCGTTATTCCTCAGATAGTAGCCATACTTGGTCCTTGTGCTGGAGGTGCTGTTTACTCACCTGCTCTCTCGGACTTCATATTTATTGTCAAGAAGATTGCGTTCATGTACATTACAGGTCCTAGAGTAGTTAAGGCAGCAACTGGTGAGGAGGTTACTCATGAGGAGCTAGGTGGTGCTGATGTACACGCAACGCGATCTGGTGTTGTACACTTTGTCTACAATAGTGAGGAGGAGTGTATTGAGGGTATTCGGAAACTACTATCATATCTACCACTCAACAACATGGATGAGCCACCTTACGTAGATACTGGAGATGATCCTGAGAGAAGGGATTACGAGCTAGATAACGTGGTACCAGCAGATCCGTACGAGATTTACGACATGTACGAAGTGATCGAGAGAGTTGTCGATAGAGGGACGTTCTTCGAAGTACAGAAGCACTTCGCACCGAATGCTATAGTCGGTTTCGCTAGATTGGGTGGTTACGTTGTTGGCGTGGTAGCTAACCAACCTAAGTACCTAGGTGGTTGCCTAGATATCGACTCAGCTGATAAGATAGCTAGATTTGTGCTCTTCTGTGATGCATTTAACATACCGATAATAACATTTGTTGATGTTCCAGGTTTCTTACCAGGAACAGATCAGGAGCATAGAGGTGTCATTAGACACGGTGCTAAGGTGGTGTATGCCTACTCAGTAGCCACTGTACCCAAGATAACGGTCATAGTTAGGAAAGCTTATGGTGGAGGATACATAGCGATGGGTTCAAAGCACCTAGGTGCAGATGTGGTCCTTGCATGGCCAACAGCAGAGATAGCCGTTATGGGACCTGAAGGAGCTATCGAGATCATCTACAGAAAGGAACTAGCAAAAGCAAATAATCCTCAAGAACTTGTCAAGAAGTTTGTACAAGAGTATAGGAGAAGGTACGCAAATCCATACATAGCAGCTTCTCGAGGCTACATAGATGATGTGATAGAGCCATCAGAGACGAGACCTCTATTGATTAAACTTCTTCGTCTACTCAAGAGGAAGAGAAGCATCAGGAGGTTACCGAAGAAGCATGAGGTTCCACCTCTCTAGGGATTACTGTGATGATGGATTAATTGTTGCACTCGCTTCAGCAATAGCACTCTACATAGTACAGAGATCTAGAGCACCGAGAGTCAAGAAATCGAAATCACATAGCACACACCACTACATGGATATTGAGGAAGTAGTTACTAACCACGATAGTTGGCCCATCCTTGGTAGATTACTCGAACTGTGTAGTGTATGAAGAGGAGGTTTAGAGTGGTTATCGATGGTAGAGTATTTGAAGTTGAGGTTGAGGATAACGTACTCAACAATGTACGTGAACTACTAAGAGCTATTCTTCAACAGCGTAGATCCGGAATTACTAGAGCTGAGGTTGGTGTTGTTACCTCTCCAATACCTGCTAGAGTTGTCGAGGTTAGAGTAGCTGAGGGTTGTGAAGTTAAGGTTGGTGATGTAGTTACCATTCTTGAGTCTATGAAGTCGATAATCGAGGTCAAAGCACCTACATCAGGAATAGTGACTAAGGTCTTCGTTAAACCTGGTCAAGTAGTTAAGAGAGGTGATCCACTGATCAAGATTGAGGTGAGGAGGTAGTTCATGGAGATAAGGAAGATGCTAATAGCTAATAGAGGCGAGATAGCAGTTAGAGTAATTAGGACCTGTAGAGAGCTAGGTATACGGACCATTGCTGTGTACTCAGATGTTGATAGATATTCACTCCACGTTAAGTTAGCCGATGAAGCGCACTACATAGGGCCTCCAGAACCGAGTAAGAGCTACCTAAACATAGATGCCATAGTTAAGCTAGCGAAGAAACTAGGTGTTGACGCTATACATCCCGGTTATGGTTTCCTAGCTGAGAACCCGGAATTCGCTAGGAGATGTATTGAGGAAGGTATAGTATTCATAGGGCCTCCACCTAGAATCCACGAGTATCTTGGAGACAAGCTACGTGCTAGAAAGTTAGCTACTAAAGTTGGTGTACCAGTACCTCCTGGTTCCTTTAAACCATTGACTTCCGATGAAGCAGTTGAGATAGCAGAAAAGATTGGTTATCCAGTTATTGTGAAACCTGCAGGTGGTGGAGGAGGCATTGGTATGCAGGTAGCTAGGGATGAGAAAGAGCTGAAGAGAGCTGTGACTTATGCTAGTGAACTATCTAGGAAGTACTTTGGTCGAGAGGAAGTCTACATAGAGAAGTACTTCACCAATGCCAAGCACATTGAGGTTCAGATAGCAGGTGATGGTAGGGGGAATGTCATTCACTACTTTGAACGTGAATGCTCTGTACAGAGGAGGTATCAGAAAGTAATTGAGGAAACACCATCACCAAATCTAACCGAGGATAGGAGACAACGACTATTCAGCTATGCGATTAAGATAGCTAGAGCACTCAACTATGAGAATTTAGGAACTGTAGAGTTCGTATATGATCTCGATAGTGATGAATTCTACTTCTTAGAAGTAAATACGAGAATACAGGTCGAACATCCTATAACTGAAGAGGTAACAGGTATTGATCTCGTTAAGGATCAGATATACATAGCGTGGTATAGAGAGCTACCACATTCACAAAATGAGATTTCTAGGAGAGGACATGCAATAGAGTTTAGGATCTATGGAGAAGATCCACTAACTCACATACCACAAACAGGGAGAGTGGAGTACCTCGAACTACCTGGAGGACCCGGAGTGAGAATAGACTTAGGAGTTACTGTAGGTCAACAGATTACACAGTACTACGATACTCTACTCATGAAGCTCATCATATGGGGTAGGACCAGAGATGAAGCAATAGCTAGAGGAGCTAGAGCGCTAAAGGAGTTAAAGATCTTGGGAATCAAGACCAATATACCACTTCACAGAGCTGTACTCAAGACTAGGGACTTCATAGAGGGTAAGTACACAACAACGCTACTTTCAAGAAAGGATGTTAAGGAATTGATCGTGAACGAAATTGAGCTATGGAACAACGAGCTCAAGACCAAGATACCCATGTACAAATCCAGAAGTACACAGATCGCAATTACCGATAGATGGGTACTCACGAAGTACCTAGTAGAGCTACTCACGTGATCAGTCCTAGAGATACGCAGTAACTTACCTAAACTTACCTAGTCACCTCAAACAAGATACCTATCAAGGGATCATCCCTATACTTCTTGACAACACCTCTAGGTGTCTCAATCTCTGCATCAGCACAAGTCATTAGGTGAATTGTTACGTAGCGACTATCCCTAAATGACCAAGTAACTCTGTACTTAACCTCTAACCTCCTATACACAACTTCAACGTCTACGGTACTAGCTCTCAACCACTCAGTAGTCCCTCGAATAGAATCAACGTAACGTGGTGGATAGTAGGTCCAGGGAACCTCAACAAGGAGTTCATGTAGCTTAGCTAAGGCATCACAAAGCTCCTCAATATCCTCGTAACTACTTGAGAGCAAGACCTTCAAACCAATAGCTAAGCAAGTCCTATCCTCAGCAAGCTTTGAAGTACCAAAAACCTCAGCAAATATCCTAGCAGCACTGTAATTAAGCTCCCATGAAGTGAAGTCAAGTAAAGTACCTTCACCGTACTCAAGTGAGTAAGTACACGACATAGCATCACAAAACAGCTTCTTACTACTACTCAACCACTTGAAGAACTCACGAAGAACCTTACTAGCAGATCGATACTTAGCACAGTACTTCCTGAACATACCTTCAACGTACTCAGCAACATTCCTCAAAGACATCAATTGTCAATGTACAGGACACAATATAAAGCATGCTCAGAATACAGGAAATGAGCTAGCCACGTACAGCGAGTGATCTCTCAACTAACTTCCTAAGCTGATGTATTAACTCATCAACTGAGCAATACACGTACCTATACCTATCCTCTCTCACGTAATGAGGGTAGAACACAGCCTTTCTACAACCTTCATAAAACACAACAACTAGTATCCCATAGGGTACGTAAGGTTTACCAAACTCATCAACATAAGCAACTCTCTCAGCGCTAAATCCTCGAGGCTTAGAGGAAACTCTACACTTCCTAGATATGTACTTAAGTGCTGATATCACTTCCCTAATCTCCTCAATATACCTCTCATCAGCTACATCATACAGCTTCACAGAAATACCGAACTCACTAAGCGACTTGAGAAAATCAATGTAATGCCTTATACTTGGGTAAGAGCTATGTCGTGAGTCATAGACCACAATTATCCTATCTATATCCTTAAGGTCAAACCTAAACAGCCACCTATACCTAGGCATTCCACGTCATGTAGCTCAGCTAGCTATAATTAAAGTACATTGACGATACCTGTGATGAAACAACATACAAGATACGTACTAAAACCAAGTACCTCATTAATGTGATACGTAGAGCGAACTAGTATTAGAGGTACGTACAAGAAAGTAAGTAGAAAATTAGGGAGAAAACCTATACACTTAACTTCGCTTAGCGTACTTACTTATCAACTTAGCAAATGGAGGTAGAATTCTCGTCTGTAGGTACACAGTAGCTGGACCTCTAACCTCAACTACAATACCTTCACCACCAAAGAGAGTACTCTTCCAACCACCAAACTTCCTAATACTCCAAGCTACATTAGCTGGCATAGCTACGAAGTGGAAATTATCAATGATTATTTGCTCACCTGGAGCTACTTCAACCTTCTGAAGACCACCATATGCATTGACCCAGACACCACCGTAGCCACCGACCTTAAGCCACACAAGTTCACCCTCAGCTAAGACCCCTCTTAACCCTCTCCAAGCAACACCTAGCTCAACATTACCGTAGTGAGCAAGGTACGAAGTATCTTGAATAATCCACTCATCACCATTCAACTCAATAAACTCTATATCACCGGGAACACTAGGAGCAAACCAAAGTTCACTAGGTGACCTAGCAACATACGTATTGAGAAACACTGTCTCACCAGCAGCAAGAGCACGTAGTAGACCACGGAGAAAACCACCACCAGTATGTGTCTTAATCTCGACATCACCTCTGATCAGCACCATAGCACCAGCTTCAGCAGTAACACTCTCACTAGGCTCAAGACGTACCTTAAGGAGCGAGTACGCAGGCTTACACTCAACACACCATTTCAAATACGCCACCCAACAACAGAGTAAGGAGCAGAAGTAAATAAGTTTTAAGTATGCACATTGACACGGCACTTACCTATAGAACAACTACTTACCAAGTTCTTGACTACACCAACGAACAATACATCCAATTAAGACTCCTTCTTCAATGTCAAACGTTATGTAGATTCGCAGGATTTACCAAGCAGAGCTAAGGGTCTTAGATCGAGTAGGTTAGATCAGAGGAACACTGCAAGTGAACAACCAGATTAAGAACCTGGTACTCAACCTTAAAATATCGCAACACCGTAAATACGCAATGGTAGTGAAGAATCATGATCTTCCTACGGAAGAGAAAGTCAATTCACACAATACTGATGGAGTGTATCTCATCACTGAGAAAATGCCAAGCATGGTTGCTAGCAAGTAGAAGGGCTATGAAGAGAGATATAGCAGGACTAATAATACTGGCAGGACTCCCACCATCAATAATATCTGATACATACTTCGGTGCAGCAATAGCTGAGTTAGGTAAAGTACGTAAAAAGTTACTGAAAGCGAGTAGAGACGAGAAAACACCAATAGCAGTGAGGAGTCTACTCGAGGAGGTAGCAGAGATCATACCCAGTTCAACTAAGATGCTGAAGAAACTAACGGTAGATGAACTGTATAAAATAACAGAAGAGTGTATCAATAGATTGAGCACAATACGTACCGAACTAGCATGGTTATACCCTGAAGAGTAGCTTTAAAGTACCTGAAAATCCTCGTAGATAGCAAGAAACCTAATTCTCAGAAACAAACACCATTAATCCATGGCCCATAGACCTAACATCTAGTCGAGAACTCATTAACTAAGTATGGATACTCAGTAAGAGACCTACAGTATAGATCGACCAACTAATGAACCGTACACCTACACATATACACAGCTGAAGAGACTCAAATTACTTGCTATAGGACCTATGTTCACGAACAAAATACGTAATCGATATTGTGAGTACAGGTGTGGTCAATGCTAGGTAAATCACATAGAGAGGATTAAGTGAGTACGCGTAACCCATGAGAGTACCCACAGCAATAGCAGATACATTGAGCACAAACATCGTTATTCCCATAGCTCTACCTCTCAACTCAATGGGAGAGAGATCAGTTAAAAGAGCTGAGATAGCAGGTGAGGATATCGATGTAGCAACGGTAAGAACTGATGGAACAGCAAGAGCAACATACCTATGGGGGATTACAGCAAGGAAAAGTAGCGCAGTGAACTCGATAGAACAACCAATGAAGATACTCCTTCTACGACCAATAACATCACCCAACCTACCTAGAGGAACACCAACAAGAAGACCAGCAGCCATAGCTAGAGACAGCGCAATACCCCACTCGAACTTTGAGAGACCAACAACATCAGTAACATACAACACTAGATAATTCCTAAAGAAGACAAGGTAGAAAGCAGAAGGAACATAGATCGAGACAAGCAACCTCAAATCCCTACTACTTAAACGCCAGAAATCAACAATTGACCTAATGCTCTCCTCCAGAAAATACCTCAAAGCACGTCGAGATCTAGGTACTTGAACACGAAGAGTCTCAGTAAGCTTCAACCTAAGACAAGCAGCTACAAGAGCTAGAAACGAGAACAGCATAAGCATGTACCTAAGACCAGGATCAATACCCCACTTCTCAACAACATAACCAACCAAGTAAGGTGATGGAATAGCAAATGCATGAGGAACAACACGACTAATAGCAAAACCAAGTGCTCTAGCAGAGCTAGGTAGTGAATCAGCGTATAGAGCCATGAGAGCAGGAGCATACACACCCCTAACCAACTCATGAATTACAGAACCAACAGCATACTCACACCACGACCTAGCAAGAGAGTACAGGAGGTATGTTGAAGCAAGGAGAAATGTACCGATGATAACTACCTTCCTCCTACCAAGAGCATCAGCAATGTAACTACCAATCAGTAGAGTAGATACAAAAGCAGCACTACTCAAACTAACAACATAACCAATCTCAACACTACTAGCACCAAGAGCACGAAGGTATAGAGATTCATAGATGAAGATACCCTCACCAAGAGAGAATATACACCAAGTAACTATGAGAATACCTGAATTACCACGAAGAATACGGCGAAGTTCCTTAAACAAGTCCCTAACAACACCAAACATAGCGACTTAGAGGAGAGGAGCAGAGGGAAATAAACAATAACCTATGAACTAAGACTCCTTCTCAACGACAACAGCAGTACCATAGACCAGAATCTCAGCAGCACCTGACATGACCTGGGTAGAGGTAAAGCGAACACCAATAACAGCATTAGCACCAAGAGCCTTAGCCTTCTCAATCATCCTCCTAAGAGCCTCCTCCCTAGCCTGAGCCATGAGTTCAGTATACTCAACAACCTCACCACCAGCAATATTACGGAGAGCAGCAACAAAATCCCTACCAATACTCCTAGCCCTTACAACACTACCACTAACAATACCGAGAACCTTAACAATTCTGTAACCAGGAATAGACTCAGTAGTAGTAACAATAACCTCACCCTCGCTCACGAGATTACCCCCAAGACTAGAAACTAAAAAGCGAAGTAATTTCTAAATTATTCTCATAACAGAGCTAAGGAGGTAGCTAACTAAGTGACACGAAACTTCACACTAAGAGGAGCAGTAGCAGGACTAGTAACAGGCCTCGTAGTGACAGCGTATACATACATCAAGTGGAACACCATAGAGAAAATGGTAACTGAACTAGTGAAGGTACAGGTACCAGGAGAAACAGTACAGGAAGCAATAGCGAAGACACTAGCAACACTAGAATTAACAAAACCAATGATACCCATCTACAACATAGTAGCAATGACAGTGATAGGAGCACTCTTCGGACTACTAGCAACATACCTAGCAACAAAGATCAAGACAAGAGACTACGTAATAGCCATAGCAACAGGACTCACATACACAGCACTAACCACAGCACCACTACTAGCACTCAACCCACAGATACTGAGTACAGTACTGAAGTACATACCACTACAGGAAGTACTACTACCAGGAATAACCTACACAATAGCACTCACACTACTCAGCACGAGAGGACCCTGGAGAAGAATAGAAGAAGCAAAACCAAAGATATACTAACAAGCATCAGTAAGTAATCACATCAACACCCAACTTCTCAGCTAACCTCCTAGCTCTATCATCAATAAAGCAAGTAACCACAACAAGCCTAGGAACAACACCAACCCTCCTATACAACTCACCAATCCTATACAGCTCAAGGACATCGCAGACGAAGCACTAGACTTAACCTCAATCAAGTAGTGAACACCATCCTTAACAATTAAATCAACCTGAACAACACTAGGCCTATCATAGACAAAACCCTCCTCATCAAAAATCTCTCACACATCAACCCTAGCAACCTTAAAGTACTCCTGAAGAAACCTCCTCAAACTCTCCCTAAACACCTCCTCAGCATAGATACCCCACCTAGCACCAAGAGCAGTAACCCTATCACCAAGATACTTAATCTCCCTCTGAAGCTCAAGAATAGCAACAGTATGCTTCTCGAGAATTTCACCATGCCTCCTAATAACCTCCTGAAGGCCCCTAATCGCCTTACTATGTTCAATAACCTGCCTCTGTAGATCTCTAATTTACTCTTGAAGATCCCTAACCTGCTTCTGCAAATCCCTAATAGCTTGAGTATTCTCACTAATTTTCCTAAGAATTTCCTCAATACCTAATAAGCCCATTACAGCATACCTAAACTCAACATCCTCCCTAAGCAACCTAAGAAACTCATCCCTCAACCTAGAAGACACAAACAAACACCAACCAAAGAGAGCAAAAACACCAATATAAGAACTACTACCAAGGAAAATACACTGGAGAGAACAAGCATAGAGGAACAGTCCATATAACCAATCCAGTCAATCAGTAAAGTGACCAACATGACAAAAGTCGACAAGCAAATAGTTGAGAAATTCCTCAAAGAAGCACTCGAGGCCATAGATGAGATAGAGAGCATAGTCAACACAGAAGAGAGCACCTTCATCAGAGATAGAAGAGCGAGATTTAGTCTAAGGTACTCAGTAATCCTAGCAGTAGAAGCACTAGCAGACATAGCAGTGGCAATACTCGAAAAAGACTTCAACCAAGTAGCAGAAACCTATCGAGAAGCATTCATCAAACTAGCAGAGAACGCAGTGATAAACCTATCAACAGCACGAGAAATGGCAAAACTAGCATCACTAAGAAACATCATCGTACACAGATACTGGACAGTGGATGACCTCAAGATATATGAAGAAGCAAAGAAAGGAGGAGTAGAAGTACTTAGGAAATTCATCCAAGAGGTGAAGCAATATATCGAAACTAAGGACCCTTGAAGAAGAAAGGAGAAAACCAAAAACCATGACATGGGAAGAGAGACAGAGAATAATCGAGGAGATAGTACAGGAACTAAATAAGAGAGAGGAGATAGTACTAGCAGTACTACATGGAGGATTCCTCACCTCACAAGTATTTAGAGACATAGACATAGCAGTATACACAGAACACACAGTACCACCACAACAAGAACCACAGTACATAGACGAACTAAGAGAACAACTAGAGAAGAAGATCAAACAACCAGTAGACATACAACTACTAGACTACGCACCACCAACATTCCAACAAAAAGCACTACAAGGCAAAATACTCATAGAGAGAAAACCAGGAATAAGAGCAATACTACTCCACCATGCAAAAGAAGAAGTAAGGAGACTAAACAAAGTAAGAAGCCTATAAAGGAAACAGAGGAGTAGAGGAAATGGGATACGGAAATGAGTAGTAACCTAGAAGCAAGAGTAGCGAGAATAGAGGGAATTCTAGAGCAAATGGACAAGAGATTAACCAGAGTAGAAAACGAAATCGTACACCTAAGAAACGAGCTAAGAGAAGAGATAAGGAAGATAGAGTCAAGACTATGGTGGATAGTTGGAATACTCATAACAATGTGGATTAGCATCATAACGACAATACTGTTAAAACCATGAGGAGATGAAGCATAGATGACACAGCACATTCTAGCTAAAGTACTTCTTCAAGGAACGAAGAACCAGGTAACAGGGCAAGCACTAGTAGATACAGGAGCAACCTTCACAGTAATAGATGAGGAACTAGCAAACTACCTCGGAGTAGAACCAGTACCAAAGAGAGAACGAGAAAGAGTAAAGCTGGTAAGTCTATGCTGTACAGTTGAAGGAAAGCTAGTTAACCTCAAGTACATGGAGATAGAGGGTAAACCAGTAGGAGCAACATCAGTAATAGTAGTAAACCTATCTAGAAAAATTAAGGAAGTACTAAAGAAGCTAGGAGCGAGGGAAGACATAGTCATAGGTATGGCAGACCTAAGTAAAACAGGATACATAATAGATCCCGTTCAGGGAAAACTCAAGTACATAGGAATAATGCACACATGAAGAAGTGCAAAAGGCAGTAAAAGTACATGAATGCTCACCTAACATTTACCATCACAATCCATGGGTATGAAAATTAGAGAAAAGTAGGGATTACGCAAAAATCAATTAAGCATGTAATCGAGACAATTTACAGATCTCACATGCGTACGGTAGGTTGTACAGAGATGTGAGTAATGATGTTGAAGTTCTCCTTAGCATTGAAGACCCTAAGAACGGATATTGAAGTGAGAGTTGAAGAACTAACATTGTATCCCATAACGATCTTCATAGGGCCAAATGCTTCAGGAAAGAGCTTGGTAGCAAGAACAATACTAAATATACTAGCAGAGGGAAGGTATGAAGAGCTACTGTATGGCACTGTGGAAGGCGAAGTAGTAGTAGAAGTCGATAAAATGAAATCAGTATACAGGCTGAGTAGATCAGGAATATATTTGGACCAAGGTCCTAGTGTTGCTACCTGGATGATATATTGCATACCTGATGTAAGAGATGTGCTCTTCTACATACTATCCAGAGAATCCATGAGCGGCCCAGAACCTATCTGGCGTGAAGCAAGAGTGTTGCTCAACACACTGAAGGAGCTTCGAGAAGACCTCACAGTAGATGAAATTGTGGATACCTGGAGAGAAATGTGCAAAGTAATTGAGGAAAAGCTAAGAGAACATGTACCACAGAGGGAAATCAATCTGGAGGAAGTAATACCCCTACGTTTCATAGTTGAGTCATATCTGGAGAAACTTGAAGATGCTCGCAAAGTAATTAGCTGGGAAGTACTAGATCTAGGAAAACCCATGAGGGGTGCAGAGATACACTTAGCATCGTCAGGAATATCATCAGCACTAGTACTCTGGGCATTAATCTGCACATACATCCAAGCAAGAAAACAAAAACCAAAAACCTCACTACTCCTACTGATCGAAGAACCAGAACTCCATACCCACCCACTACAAGCAGTCACCATAGGAATGATAGCAGCATACATAGTAGACCAAATATGGACAGCAAATAGAGGAAAGCTCTACATCCTAATGACAACTCATAGTCCCGAAGTACTTAGAGGATGCCTATCAACAGATAGAGTGGAAGTCTACATATTCAAACGAGAAAGAAACAAGATAACAGCAACACCATGGGATGGCTCAGCCATAATACCAGGATTCACAGAAGCAAACATACAAGCAATATCACTAGCAAGAAAAGGAATAGAAGCAATACGCA
>CAZYGV010000002.1:0-32746 GCA_964647155.1 uncultured Thermoproteales archaeon
ATACTTCACATGTCTCGGTGTAAGTAGTGTAAGTAGCCTTACCTCATCAATGTCCTCAGCAGAAAGTCCCCTCCTTGATAGAGCATACTTAAGCAATTCACGTCTTCGCTCGAGATAGAGCATAGCTAAAGCAATCCTAAGCAATTTATTCCGTGGATTTTCTGAAGGAGGAATTTCGATCTTATCCTGACATAACCTATAGTTTATTCTTCCTCTCCTAATCACCTCGATATGCAACTCTCTTTCCCTTACTTCTGAACAACAAATACAGGGTAATGTAGTATAGAACTTCACACTTCCATCACCATCTAGAGCACCTGCAACGTACTCATATACATCTTCCTCGCACAGTATGAAGTAATTGCAAAGCTCCTTCACATCAACGTCCCCCTTCTTGACGGCTCTAATTATTGTTCCAGTTTCTCTGTCAACTACATACACCGAAATGCTAGCAGAAATGTCACCCTGCTTTGTCATATACAATTTCACCCCTTCGATAGTCGCTTCACCAAAAGCCACTATAGCTGCAGATACTAGCTGTATTGAACCACAAAAGCGAAGCGACCTCGTTGATCTTCTAGAACCTAAGCTCCCATCGGATATCGCCAGCCCCACTCTGTAGGCTAATGACTTTAATGTGCCAACACAAATCCTTACATTACAGCTATTCAAGTTAATCCAGAGCCTTTTCTTCAATTTGAGTTCGTACCTAATACTCTTCTCGTTCTTCTTCAAGTAGTCAGAAAGTAAATCCTCTAATTGCCTCCTGACTTCAACAACCTTCTTAAGGCAATTACTCCTCATCTCCACATCTACTTCTGTTTCACTTTTGAAAATAGGGTTGTATGGTGAGTTAATCACAATTTCTAGCCTAACACGGGTATAACGGGGAAGTACATAGTGAATCAATAATGGATTATTAAAAAGGTCAAGTTACGAGACGAAGCTAGGGTTATATCTGTCCCTCGCTAGTGAAAAGTAACGAAATGAGTTGTTCAGTAACACCCCAAGATGAGCAAAAGCTTGTAAAAGTCCTCACAAGGGATAGGGCTGCACACGTACTGGGAAGTCAGTTCTTTGACGCACTAAGAAATGACATCAGGTGTAGGATAATAGTTGAGCTAAGCAAAGGACCAAAATCATTCAAGGAACTACTAAGTTCACTGGGTCTCAATGACAAGAAAAAACCACTGCTCCATTATCACCTCATGATTTTGCATAGAGCAAAGCTAATAGAGACCCATCTTGATCCTCGCGATTTAAGACGTAGGTACTATTTACTCACCGATGAAGGAAGAAGAGCTTTAGAACTGATACTTAAATCAGCTAGTAAGATATCTGAACATGAAAAGAGATCTGCAGGACTAAGAGAAGGTAAAAGGTTCTTGATTGAGATACTAACTAAGAGAATGAGATCGATGACCTTAGTGTTGTCATCACTAACTATCGTGATGCTCATGGTGCTTCAAAGAACATTGATACTGACCGAGCATTTGCTCGTAGTGGATCTCAGAGCAATAATAGCTTTCTGTATAGCTCTCGCTACTTCATTCACCATAGTGAGTCTCTTTGGTAGGAAGGTGCTATTGAGAACTAAATAATGGCACATGAATAGCCTTAGGGTAGGAGAATTACTCCCCTTAGAAGGTTCTCAATGATAAAGCTTGAACCTGAGTAGAGAGGACCTGTAATCACGAGAAGTAGACCAATATTCTTAGCTAATGTCATGTAGTTAAAACCTTCAACAAGGCTAAGTGTGAGAGCATTTATTATGTTCAATACAGTGATGGTCAATGACTGTAAGAAAAGAACAGAACCTAATTCTCCTGTACCTGATGGTCCTGGCACGGCGAGTACTTTAGATGCACCTAGCAATTGAGGAAATAAATGGGATAGAACACCATGAATTAGACCGCAATAAATTGATAGAACACAGCTGAGTGGTAGTAGCAAGCCAAGGAAGTGTCTAGCCATTTGCCTCCTCTTCTGTATAGCAGATAGTTCGAAAACGCAAGCTTCAGTTAATAACTCGTTAACTTTAATGGGATCAGAACCTACTTCAACAGCATCAAGAAGAATGGTGATGTACCTTCTCAAGATCTCACTCCCGCTCTCGAGAAGACATGAAGCCCATGCAATGTCGGTCCTTGAAGAGAGCACAAGTCTCTTGTGAAGTTTGGTTAATAGATGTTTTAGAGGACCTAGCTCCTGAGTGAGTGCTGACGCTACAGCCTTTTCATGGGATAACCCCTGATCATAGGCTAGACAGAGAGCTTTTAGTAATGTTGGCGTGTATGTACTTAGCTCGTATACCTTAGCTACGTATCTACAACCTACAACTCCGAGAATTAGTGCGGGTACGGAACCAATTGAGAGGACTAGGGTAGGTGAAGCGTACGGATCTAGTATACCCAATAGTTTACTCCAATTAATGAAGAAGTCACTAAGAACCACCAGAGGGATTATGGAGGTAGAGACCAATGAACTTATCTCCAAGAAGTACCTGACTTGAGGCTCAGTGATATTATCGTGAAGTATTGGAGGAGTTTTTAGAAGCAAACCCAACACCACGCCTACACTAAGCAGAACAAGTGCACCAAACACGCTAACACACTCAAGCCATAGGATGCCTGCTGAACCCCACAAGACTAGTGTACCTAAGCTCAATGCAGTAACCAACATCACAAGGGATGAGAATAGAGAAGTGTATGCATCCATCAACTTTCTCATACTTTCAATACTCCTCTCAAACTCGGTACTACACTCAGCAAGACGTAATCGGAATTCTCTTTGAGCAAAATCACATAGTTCCTCCCCCGCCTCAAGTGAGTAAGCTAGCTTCACGAGAAACCCCCTTAGCTTACGACTACTGACTTTCGATGCTATATTGCTACAGGCCTGTGCGAATGTGAACCCCCACTCTCTGTGTAAAGCTATTAACCTCTTCAAAGCATTGCTGATGCTAGTATAGATGCTGAATCTTTTGGATAAAATGTCTAATATGCTACCTACATCAATTCCACTAATGGATAGAGCAGAGAAGTAGGTTATAAAGTAGAGGAAATTCCTTTCAAATCTAAATGATGAAAAGAGGATCTTCCTTCTCATGTGCTAACCCCAATTAAGCTCTATTTTCACGCATAGATTCCACATAGCGTAATGCTTCTTCGTAATCTCCGCTGAGGTAGTAGCTCCTAATAGCTCGCCAGACCTCTTCGTAATCGTAAATTCTGTGATTAATTAGTTCTCTGAGGAAGTTAGCACGCTCCTCAAGTATCTCATACACCTTCGTTAACTTATTTCGTGGTATCTTCAGTTTCGGAGCTACCTTCTCTTCGAGAATGTAGCTACTTCCCTTTCTAAACTCAAAAACATCATCAACAGGATCCCAGTGAAATAATTCGATGTAGTGAAACTCACGATTTATTGGGTCATAGCCTACGATTTCGCATACACTCATTACCTTTCTCTTGAGTACATGGGACTTATCGTAGACTATGCTTTGGAACACAGCAACATTTAGGTTATCTATGAACGTCCTTGGAACATTCATGGGCTTGCCGATTAATCTCTGTATTAGCTTTTCAACTGAAGCAGCGTGAAATGTAGTTAGAACAGCATGTCCCGTCTGCATAGCTTGGAAGGCTACATAAGCCTCTCTACCTCTTATTTCACCCACAATAATGTAGTTAGGTCTTTGTCTGAGAGCTGCTCTAAGTAGTTCGAAGAGATCAACTGTACCTTCCTTCTCAGCTATGGACTCTCTAGCTACTTCTCTAACCCAATTCTCATGGGGTAGTACAACTTCAGGTGTATCTTCAATAGAAACGACCTTAGCATGTGGGGGTATGAATGCAGCTATTGCATTCAGCGTTGTTGTTTTTCCGCTAGCGGTTTCACCACAAATGAATATGTTCATGCCATGCTCAATACATATCCATAAGTACGCTGCAATCTCTGGACTTAGGGTGCCTAACTTTATCAATTGAGTTATGCTAAGAGGCTTCGCACTGAACTTCCTTATGGTGAAGTTACTTCCTCTCTTACTCACATCCACTCCATACACTATATTCACCCTCGAGCCGTCAGGTAATGTACCATCAACTATAGGTCTCTTTCGTGTAACTCTCTTTCCTATCTTCTCAGCAAGCTGCAGTATGAAGCGATCTAAGCTTTCTTGATCCTTGAACTCAATAGTTGACTTCAAACTACCAAATACCTTATGGACAACGAATATCGGACCTACTCCTGGACACGATATGTCTTCAAGGTATGGGTCTCTAATGAAGGGTTCTAGTATGGAGAAACCAATTCTCTCTCGATAAGCAACGTAGAGTAGAGAATTCAGAGTTTCCTTGGTTAATCTCAGCTTATACCTTCTCCAACTAGTTGTTTTAAAGTTCTTCTTAGTAAGATCCTTCCTCAACTTAGCTATGTTCTTCCTTTCCTCATCAATGTCATCGGTAAGCTCAATATGCTCAGTTATTACCTTCTCCAAGAACTCTCTTTTTTCATCTACTGTCTCAAGTTTTACTTTTTCATCAATGGATGCTACCAGCAAACGATCTACGTACTCTATAAGCACATCAGAGTACTCACTCGGTAATTCAGGTTCTATCGGTATGTACATACTTAGATCACCTTCTCTGTACATCACATGTACAAACACAGGATCACCTACAGGATACAGTACATTTGGTCTCGCTACGTAGGCTAGATCTCGAGAGAGCTGAACTTTGAACTGAGGTAGTTCAATACCTTCATTACAGATCATGTGTAGGTAACGGTGGAGATGCGGATTATTAGCTACGGCATCTCTGAACCTATCATCGTGCAGCTGATCAAGGAGTTTACAGTACGATACTTCTCGCTTTTCCTCCTTAACGGCTAATTCTAGAGATCTACGCACATCGTAGGGACACCGTACACTCATAATGTCACCTACGCCTTAGCATATGAGAGAGGAAGCACCTTAATACCACGATGAGGCTCTACTTCGAATGCAGCTATACTCTCACCAATAAACTCCCGACCAGACATTTTCAGTATTTTCATCACTCTAAGCAATTTACGTGAACTAACAACAATCTTTAGCTCGATAACACCATCAGCTATCGAGAGCAACCTAGTAAATACAACGCTTGTCAATATTCCAGGATGAATCGTAATTACGGTAGTCTTACACGTCTCATCCGCTACCTTCCTACAGCAAGAGAAGAATTCAACAATATCCGATTCATTGCTGTGTATCGCTATTGGAGTTAGTGAGTCTATTATGATGACATCACAGTTATCCAGCCTCTCTATGAAGTAAGTTAGGCAAGACATTAGTTGCTTTGCTACCTTTCTATTCCATTTGATGGATTTTGAATGAAGCGTGTTTACCCTAAATTTACCCTTGAGGAAGTAATCACTGATGTTCTCAAAGCCTAGACGTTCCATACTACGTAGTAGTGCTCGTATCGTAGTTTCAGTGGAGATATATCGTACAGTCAGGTTACTCTGAAGAGCACCCCACGCTATCTGTTGCGCTAGCACAGACTTACCTGACCCATTGACACCATATATCATGATTAATGAAGCTCTAGGTATACCGCCACCTAATCTCCTATCTAGCTCGGGATTTAGTGTAGAAAACATTGTGAAGGGGGGATTTCCATTAACCTTTTCCACTTCGCTCACCTCCGATCTCAAACCCTATAAACTACCAAGAACTGTCTCATCGATATAGAGCCATGAGGTGACGACATGACTATTAGGGCACGTGTATTGTTGGTAAAGTATTCATTGGTGGGTAGACGAATCTCAATTACGAGAATTTCACCCGGATCCCATCCGCCTCTACCTGATTGTACATCTATTGGATTGAGAAAGTCATTGACTACATAAACTATACTCCAAGAACCTTCACCAACACCATACATGAAGTACCTAATAGTTAGCTCTCTAGAGGTAGAGCTATTGTACACCAACATCACGTCCATGAACTTCGTGACGTCTGACACCATGATCACAGATGTACCATTATTAGCTACCCATACTCTAAGAGTGGTGTTAGATAGCGTAGTAACATTTAGTATACGTATGAGCTCTGAGTTTACCTTGGATACTAGGTCTTGAAGGAGTAAGTACTGCTTAGCACTAGCATTCAACAATGAATTACTAGCTTGGTTCAGTAAGTAGAGAGAGTACAGAGCTACTAAACAAATCATTATCAAACCGACAACCGTTGAGTGAGCCATTAAGCAGACCCCCTACCCTCTAATTCATGACCATAAGGCAGGACTATCTTAACCTTGAACTCACCACTCAATGTGTTTGCTAGGGAGATTTTGATACAGATAGTTTCACCAGGATCCCACATTCCATCATTATCCACATCGTTACATATGCTGTACACCCAACTCGGTAATGTGGATGATCTGTAAGGTACCCACTCTACACCATTTTCGGTTACCAAAATCACATCAAATCTACTGATCTCAACAGGAGTAAACTCGTGCAATCCTGTATTCTTAATCCATACCAGAATTTCATTGCCTGAACTATTGTAGTATGTAAATACAACCTTAGCACTAACCATTGACTTAACCTCAAAGCTCTTAACCAAGATAGAGGAGATCGATATGTAGTTCGTCGAGTAAGTCATAAATGCAGCTACTATCATAGACGACACAATGACTAAAGCTGTAGCTACAATTAGATCACTAATCAAACTTGACACATAATCACCCCCTAATACTGCTCATCAGCAATAACAACACAGTGATCGTAATCACTAAGTCTAAGTCCCTTGGCTTCAAATCATGTAAAAGTGATGGGAGAACAAAGCTTCGGATAAAACTTCTCAATCCAACTCTCCAGCTCTCTACATGCACGGAATCCCTAGTACTCATAAGTAGCATCAACACTAAGAAGGGCACTAGTAAATCTCTGTGAAACCCCATAGCTTTAGTCCCCTCAACCTCATTGACCTCAGCAAGTTGCTGCTGGACTCTTTCAGCCTCTCTATCTCTATCCTGAGTCCTTACCAAACCCTCTCCTGAGTATCTTGTGGTCTTCTCACTCTCCTTTTCACTTACAGCATCCAACATCATTCTCTGCTGCGTTATTTTACTGAATGGGCTATCAATATTCGAGAGCAACATCCTCAATTCAAGGAGCATACCCTTTAGCGAAGATACTTGCTCAAGTAATTCCTTATGTAGCTCTACAAGTTTCTTAAGTAAGTCTTCACGTGCTTCACCCCCCTCATCGACCTTAGCTGTAACCACGGACTTCACCACTTTATTCACCTCTGAATTTATGCGCAGGCTAGAAAAACTACGGGAAAGGAAAGAGGAAGAAAAGTAGGGAGTTCAAAGTTAAGGTGTTTAGCCAAGGTCAACAGCTATGTCTGTAGCACTTTCAGGTATAGATAGAGGTACCATTCTTTCAATTGTCAGTATACCACCCACTGGTGGTATTATCTCGATCTTTAGCCATGAGCCAGGTGTTAGTGTAAGTGTTGAATTGACAGGACCAGCCACTAAACTGAAGTTACTTAGGACTAACCTGAACGTCTCTCCCTGCTCGATTAGGTTATCTCCATCGCCTTTAAGCTCCTTCGGTGTAACGGTTGCGTTAAATACCGCCTCTCTGGTCATCACTCTTGCACTCAATCTAGTGATGTCAAAGGGTTCTGCTGCAGGAGCTAACTTAACGACTACCATTATCTGCTCTATGGTGAAGTTGCCTCCAGCTATATCGCCAATAGCATGTACCGAACCAGATAGCTCTAGGGCTGTAGCAGCTTGCTGTAGTCCTCTAGTAGTTGCCTCCTGAGTTCTCTGGACTGTGAACTGCCCTAGGTTTAACACTACAAAGGCTAGTGCTGATGCAGCTATGACAAATGCTACTAGTATTATGGCTGTCTCAAGTGCTGTTATACCGCTTCGGGTATGAACTTTCATATAGATCCCGTGAAGATGTACGTGAGTACGGTACTTAAGGTGGATTTTAGTTGAAAAGTTCCTGAGGCATAGAACTACTTCGTTAAAAGATCTTTGAACTACTTAACTGACACTAGCACAAAAAGTTCTGCTTCTAAGGTCTAATAATGATGATCGACGTTCTTTCCCTCATGGGAATGCACACCATATCGATACTGCTCGTAGCGGCCTTACCGGCTGCAATCCTAATTGTAATTCTTCTGTCAAAACTGAGAAGAAAAACGGAAAGAGAAGAAGCTAAGTTGAGAACCTACGTAGGTACGATAGAGTGCTCCATACAGAGTTTGTCTGAGGACATTTGTCGTTTAAGAGATGCTGTTCACTCTATGCAAAGTGATTTACAGGCTTTGGTTAAAGGTTCTTCGGAGATTAACTTAGAAACAAAGTCATGTCTCAGGGAATTGATGGATATAGCTACTAAGCTAGAAAGTAATCTTAGTGAACTCAATAAGTGGGTTTGTGAATTGAGCAGATGGACCTCATACCTTAGGGACTATACACATGATCTGTATAACGTCTTGGCAAACTTAAGCGAGTCGATTCATGGCCTTAAGCACTCAATTGGTGGGGAGAATACACATGAATCCATGCCTAGGTTTGATGTGCTGAGCTTAATATTGCTCTCCTCAGACCTTACAGAGCGCCTAAGGTATGGTAATGTAGATAGAGAGTTAGAGGCACTGAAAATGCTCCTACCTTTCACAACCACGTTGCTTAAGGATGTAGGTGCTATATACATGGTTCGAAATAGTGGTGAAGTAGTTGTAATCAGTGAGCTTGAGATTGGTTCAGAGAGAGCTAAAGTTCTTGGTAAGTTAGCTAATGTCAAGGTACTAAATGAGGTTAGTGCTCAGCTTCAGAGGTTTGTGCAGGAACTAACCTGCCATAGAGGGAGCTGACTTCTCAAAATACTTTAGCTAAAGGTGAGTAGTATGAATATTCTCGTTACTGGCATTACAGGTTTTATAGGGTATTCACTAGGTCGGAAACTTGTTGATAGAGAGTTCACCGTATTTGGTCTTGTAAGGTTTTGTTCCCAGAATAAAAAAGTTCCGGAACAAGTAATTCCCGTCGTTGGAGATCTAACAGACTACTATAGCTTAGTCAAAGTAGTTGAGGTATGCAAACCAGAGGTTGTAATCCATTTAGGTGCTCTCACACCAGTCTCAGAAAGCTTTAATCAACCGATTACTTACATGATGACCAATGCCATAGGTACAATTAACATACTTGAAGCTATTAGGAGGTACAACTTTGAAAGAACTAGACTAATAGTTGTCGCAGGTACAACAGAGATGTACAGTACAGATGATCCAATTACCGAGTTAACATCATACAGTCCAGTAACACCCTATGGTATCTCTAAGGCATGTGCAGTAATGTATGCTGAGTACATGTGGAAAACCTATGACTTACCCATAGTAATTACTATACCCTGTAATACGTATGGTCGTGCAGTCGTTAACCAGCGCCACTACGTAATTGAGAAGGCAATAACTCAGATGCTTGAGGGTAGGAAGGTTATCTACATGGGTAGGCCAGATACCGAGCGTGACTTCATGTTTCGTGAAGATCACATTAATGCTTACTTGAGAATCATTGAGAAGGTACTCGAGGAGGAAAGTAAATTCTTCGAATTACTAAAGGCTGAGAACAATAATAAATTTGTCTTCGGCACAGGTACATGCTATAGAATCGATTACGTAGTTAACTTGATTAAGGAAATGATTGGTTGGGAAGGAGAAGTTATTTGGAACGTAGTTACTAGACCAAACGAACCAAAGAGAATTGTCACAAGCCCAAAAAGAGCATATAAGTTGCTGAATTGGAGAGCGGAGTACAACCTAGAGTCTGGTCTGAAGAAGGCTATTGAGGAGTGGAAAAGAGTACTCAAGGAATAGGCTATGACTAGTCAGAAGGAACTTATCTACAACCTCTTTCGTAATAACGATAAAGCCTTACTCATTGTTCTCGATGCATGTAGATTCGATATTCTTAAAGATAACCTGGATACCTTGAGTGGGTTCAGGTTATATTACTACCCAGTTAACGTCAGTGCATCATGTACTGAGGAGTGGGTATTAGGTACATTCACTGAACCACTATTAGATGTCGTTTATGTAACTGCTAATGCGTGGGTACCGTACTTACTTAGGAACAAGAACATATTCAAGAGTATCATCTATGTTGACAGAATTAGACCTGAATTCACCAGCGTTAAAGTGCTTAAGTACATTTTAAGGGATGAGAAAGTTATTGCCCATTACGTGCAGCCACACCCACCATTCTTCACAAGCGAACTAGCTGGTGTGAGAAGTAGTGAAGTGTATAGAGTTGTTGAAGTTGAGAAAGAGCTTTGGAATGTATTCAGGTGTGCTTACACTGAGAATCTTAGGTATGTTTTACGTGCTGTTAAACGAATTATCGAAACTGCACTGTCTAGAGGCTATAGGGTTGCCTTAACTAGTGATCATGGTGAGTTACTTGGCGACTATAATCTAAGGGTGCTCTTCTATCAATTCAAGAGATTACTTAGGAAGAGAGTTTGGATTACAATTAGGAGATTTATTCCATACCTACTAGGTGTAAAGCGCGTTTTTGGTCATCCACCTGAATTTAGAGTACCTGAACTTACAGTGGTTCCCTGGGTGTATGTATGGTACTGAAGAAGGGCTTAGATATAGGTGTTGGTACTGGCACAGTGTATAGCTTTAGAACTAGGCTGACAGTAGATACTGAGCCACACTTTGTAGATCTAAATAAACCAGTACCTAAGCTAAAGCGCTTAGGTGCCTGGGTAACTGCTGATTCTCTAAACCTACCATTTAGAAAGGAGGTATTTGATACCGTAATTCTTAGTCATGTAATTGAACATGTACGTGACTGGAGAGGAGCGATCGAGGAAGCATACCGAGTGCTTAAGAGAGGGGGTGAATTGCATGTTTACGTACCTGGTAGATACTCAAGGAACGTTGGGCTTGATCCATGTCATATTTATGTGCCAAGCAGTTTCGAACTACATAGGTTTCTAAAGAAGTTGAGCATGAGAGTTAGATATGGCGTCGCTATTGGTTCTAGGATTCCAAAGCTAGTACGTAGACTTGCCACACATGTAATCAACTACTTCCTTGAGGAGGTGCATGTGATTGGTGTTAAGGTATGAGAATAGCTATCCTTCACTATAGCCTTTCTTCACTTGGTGGTGCTGAGAAGGTTTGTCTAACCTACGTTAGAGTACTGAACGAAATTGGCGTCGTTCCTGATGTATATACGGTTGGTGAAGTTGATACCGAATTAATACGTAGATTCATGGGTTACTTGCCTAGATTTAAAGTATTCAACTTGCTTCCCTTTAGATTAAAGTTCTTTGGTATATACCAGAAGCTTAGTACAAGTATCTGGATTCCAAAGCTCATGAACTACGACATTGTTGTTAATACGTCTGGGGTATACATTCCCTTAATTGGTCAGGAAAAGCTTCCTAACTATAGTCTGTACGTGTATAATCCTGAAGTCTTTAAGATACCTAGCAAGTACAGATCTGGTTTATGGCGACTGTACTACATACCCTATGACTCTGCTAACAAGTACACAGTTAAGAAGCTTAGGAACTGTGTTAAGATTATTGCTGTTTCACACTACACAAGACTTAGGGTTGAGAAACTTTGGAAACTGCCCAGTGAGCATATAGTCGTCATATACCCACCTGTCGATGTTAATATCTTCCTACAGGTATTCGATAATACAAAACGTGATGGCGTAATTACAATCAGTCGTTTCACACCTGAGAAAGGTCACTTATTGCAGCTTGAAATTGCTAAGCAATTACCTGACATAATATTTAGGATTTGTGGAAGTACAAAGACCCCCATGTATAAGCATTGGTTCAATGCCATTAGAGCTAGAGCTGAAGCGATGAACCTTAAGAATGTCGAGTTCTACCCGGATATAAGCTTTAAAAAGTTGGTTGAGTTAATTGCTGAGTCAAAGATCTTCCTTCATACGAACTTTAGGGAAGACTTCGGTATCGTAACTATCGAGGCAAGTGCAGGTGGTTGCGTGCCTGTCGTACCTGATTTTGGTGGAAATGTTGAGGCTTGTCCTATACGGGAACTTAGGTACAAGACAGTAGAGGGAGCAGTGAAGTTAGTAAGCAAGCTTCATTCTAAGACCGTAAGTGAGTTAGCTAGGTACAGAAGATTTCTTAGGAACTACGTTACGCGATTTAGTAGTGAAAGCTTTAAGGAAGCAATGATAACATACACGCTATCGACCTCATTGAAGAAGTAGGGTACTTGGACTAGTTAGTTGCTAGGTAGTGTGTAATTAGTTCGCTACGTAAGTAGAGAGCAGTTTAGTGATGAAGTGAGTGTGAAGGTGTAGGGAGTAGAGGTGTAACTGACGGATACATTAAAATACCTTATCGACGCAATGATTGCCCTTCAGTATAACCATCATGCTGCTCTATTGATGAGTACATGAGACAGTACCTTGACATTTCCACGTACTATATAGCTACTTCTTCCGACATTCGAGAACACGTTTATGGCATAATCGATGAGGCTAGAGATGAGATTGCACTTCGGAAATTAATTCATCAAGCTGAGGTAAGGGAGAACTCTACTCAGTAAACTCCATTCTCCTGAATCTGATGTAAGCTAGGCACGTTAAGGTGACTGTACTAGCGATCAATACCATAAGCAAGGTCATGGGGGCCTCACCTCTGAAAACCGCTGAACGTAGTACCTCAGCTAAGTATGTAAGTGGATTTAGTAGAGCTACATACCGTAGTGGTGCTGGTAACGCTTCTAGTGGGTAGTAGATTGTCTATGTGTAGATCAGCAGTAGTATAGCTACGTTCAAGAACACGTTCAATCCCTGTGGTGATCTCACTACGGTGAATATTATGAGGAAGCTCGTAGAGAATATGAGTAGCGATGCTATGGGTATGAGGAACAGTGACTTCAGAAATAACAGACTAAAAGACTAAATCTCTGAACCATTGGTAACGATATGCAGATGAGTACTAGCGACAGTATTAGTGAGGAAATTGTTGAGGACAGTAGCTTAGCTACAAAGTACTCACTTCGAGATGCTAATGTAGCTATTAATTGTGTCAGTACTCTAGTCCTTCTCTCAATCCAGCAAAGTGAAGATGTCAGGATCGATGTTTCCAGTGTCACCATGAGGAGAAGACCAATTGCTAGGTATTCAAGGTATGTAATCTCAACACCGTACACTCTCATACAACCTATCAGATCACTGTATGCAGGTCCTGTAACCGGAAGTATCAGTACACAAGTCAACACCATTGTTAGACCTAGGACAGGTAGATACCTAGTGATCAAGAGCACATCCCGAATAGTTAACCTAAGTACCTTGAGCAATGTACTCACCTCCTGTACATACTAGCTAGAATGTCCTCAAGATTAGACTCTACAGTCCTGAACTCTAGTACCTTACAACCCATGAGCTTTGACATCCGGGAAACAATCTCAAAGACAGAATCAACCTCATGCTCATGGACGAGGATCTGTATGTAGTCGCCGATCATTTCAACTCTAAATCCTAAGTTCTTCAAGTAGTCACAGACTCTACTTGTTAGGTTACGTACTCTAAGTAGTACCTTCCTCATACCAGCAATTAATCTGAGAAAATCCTGAATAGGTAAGTCAGCTACTACAACACCATGATTTACGACGATAACCCTACTACATAGGTACTCAATGTCTTGAAGTATATGTGATGTCATGAATATGGTACATCCTCTCTCCCTACCCTACTTAGCTAAGTACGTGAGTAACCTCCTCCTAATAGCAGGATCTAGACCAGTAGTGGGTTCATCAAGAATCAGTAGATCCGGTTCATGAAGTAACTCAAGTGCTATCTGTAGCAACCTACAGTAACCAGGACTTAGACTCTGGATAACCCTCCTACTCACTCCCTCAAGACCGAGTTCACGAAGTAAACTAGTGATCCTCCTTCTTCTCTCACTCCTCGATAAACCCCATAGAAAACCATAGAGATCAAGACACTTCTCAACAGTAGCACTCTGTTCAAGTACGGTTAGCATCTGCTGAACATAACCTATCCTTGACCTAACGAGATTTAACTCATTAGGAACGGCATGACCTAAAATCTCGACGTAACCAACATCAGCACGAACAAGTCCTAGCATGATCTTGATAGTAGTAGACTTACCAGCACCATTAGGACCTAGATAACCAACAAATTCACCACACCTAACATCAAAGGAAATTCCACGAAGAACCTCAACACCATGATACCTCTTAACCAGACCCTGCACCTAATAGCAAACATATCGACACCAAGTAGGTACGTCATGTACGTAATGGAAAAGTCTTATTGAAAACGTTTTGAAAAAATCGAAGTGATGCAACAAAGAGGTAACTACATAGGTACTAACTTACTTAGAGAACTGTTATCACTAACTCGACTACTCATCTTACTGGAACTACTTCAAGGAGAGAAATCTGTGAAGCAACTAGCTGAGAGACTGAACTTAGCACCCTCAACAGTAATGTACCATCTCAAGAAATTGGAGAAATTAGGTTTAGTGAAGTTATCGAGAACTGAACAGAAGAGGAACCTTACAGTTAAGTACTACAAAGCTACAGGTTCACTCGAGGTTAAGGAAGCGGTACGGAGTAGAGATGTCTTACAGTATGCATTACCGATACTACTTGCCACTGCTCTACTCCTTGAGAAACACGTTCCCAAGAGCTTAGGTTCAAAAGCACAGGTTAGTTTTGCTGTTGCTGAGGTTGATAGTGGTAAGGTTATTGAGTTGATGAAGGAATTAACTAAACTATGTACGAAGTACCTTACTGAACTTAGTAAGTGTAGTACTGAGCGAGATACAGTACTCGTTCTCGTTACGTTAGCTATACCCCTACCTAAGCATTTAAGGGCGGGTACGTATTTATTTAAGAGACTTTAGAGAGGCGATATACGTTACTTGGGAGAGTCATGAGGATAGTCTTCGTGTGCATTGGCAATACGTGTAGAAGCCCTTTTGCTGAGAGGTACTTCAATAAGAGGTGTAGAGAACTTGATCTACCTCACGTAGCTAGTTCCGGAGGTACACTACCGTACAGATATGGTATACCATACGAAGCTATTGAAGCTGCTAGAGCATTTAATGTCAATCTGAGTGATCACGTGCCCAAGTACGTAGGTGACGTAGTTAAGGTCTTCAAACCAGACCTGGTACTGACTATGGAACGTGATCTCGTTGATGAGGTCAAGTGTATTTGTGAAATTCACGGAATTGACGTACCAGTAATGACACTGATTGGGTACGTCACAGGTATGGATGACGACATAGAGGATCCCTTTGGATGTGATCTCACTACATACCTCAAAGTGTACAGCACAATTGCCCACTACATCGATAAACTCTTAGAAGTACTTAGCAAGAAGAGAGACAAGGTACAGTTCTAAGACCATGCTTAGTTAAGTAGAGGTGAAATTCTTTGGTTGAGTTGAGTCAGTACTTCTCCGGTCGGTGCTGTCCTAAGTGTAGTTCAACGGAGTTCAAGAATTCAGGAACACACTTTCACGGGTACAGGTCTAACCAGATTACTTGATTGACAAGCTTACGAGTACGTTGTTGCTTGCTGTTGTTGTGGGTACGCTGAGTCCTACAGTAAGGAAGTTATCGGTAATATTAGAGAAGGTATCAGATTGCTTGATCTCTTGACAGGTACTTAGTGAGGTGATTTACCTGAGTAATTGGATTGAGAGGTTATTCATTGGCTATGGTGAGTTATTCCTCAGATTACTTAGTTCAAAGCAAATGTGGGAGAGAGGTAGGAGGAGTGCTGAGGCAATTGCTCGACTACTGAAATCACTCGGTGTTGAGTCTGGTAAGGTACTTGAAGTTGGTTGTGGTAATGGTAGGGTCACTCTGCATCTTGCTAGGTACGGATACGAGGTCTATGGTATAGATATCTCACCTATCCTCATTGAAGATGGTATTAAGAGAGCTAGAGAACTAGGTCTCGATACTAAGGTTAAGTTCATTGTTGGTGATGCTAGAGAACTAGTGAAGTACCTACGTGATTACGCACCCTTCAAGGTAGTGTACTTCATTTGGACTACAGTAATTGGGTACTACGATGAAGAAACCGATAGATCAATACTGAAGCAATGTCTAGAGCTAACTGAAGAAGGTGGGTACCTACTAATTCTCGAACACGCTAATTCACACTTTATATCACTGATAAGGAGTATAGTACCTGTCGAAGGTGTTATCTCGTACTACGATGACCTAGTAGTTATCGAGTACCCTGACTATAGACCTGAGAAAGGACTATTCATCAACACGTGGAGATTCTACAAGCAGCAAAACCACGACCTTAAGTACCTTGGTGAAGTCTCATTCCAACTACGAGCATACTCACTAAATGAACTAATCAAATTAGCTGAAGATATCGGCTGGAAACTCTACAAAGTACTAGGACCAACACTTGAACTAGAATCCGTCTTCAGACCAGCACTGCACCCAATCAATGTAGTATTTAAAAAGTGCTAGTACATGATCTAAGTACCCCCAGTACATCTCTTGCTGTTATCCTCAATCTCCTCTTATCGACGATAGCTCTCAATATCCAGTAGTAGATAGGTAGTTGAAATGCACAATCCTCACCAATCCACTCACACTTCTCAATAGTGGATAATCTGTGCAATCTAGCATCTACGTACATAGCTACGTTGTACCTAAGTAGGTAGCTCCAAAATCTCTGATAACTTAAGTAATCTGGATTCTCAACCACTACCTGACACTGACGTACTACCTCATCTACGGAGGTACCGGTATCTCGAATGTACTCAGCAATTATAGACATGACATCCTTTACCCTAGCATCCATGTATGGTACTAACTCCCACCTATACTCCCTCATTAGTAGAAGAACTTCTCTAGGATTTCCACCAGTAATGTACCAAACTACAGCAGGATCAAGTGGTGAATTGAGTAATTGAAGAAGCTGGATGAGTGCTTCTTTAGACAAGTTCCATAGTAAGTGAATACTTAGGTTCTTACCCCTTTCTCTTAGAAAGAGTTCTGTAGCTGTTTGATCACTTGTGAGGAGTATCGGATAGAATGTGCAGTTGTACTCCTTCGAGATGTCGTATATCTTCAAGCTGAGACTAGCAACATAATCCCTGATCGATATGCGGTAGCGATCTAGTGACCTGGTTACTTCATCAATTATCACTAAGAAGATCTTACCTCTGACACGTAGTCTTTCGACTACATACTTCACGAACTTATACAGGTTCGTAGGTAGCTTGAGTACGGTTCCATCTAGGAGTTCGATAACTAGCTTAATTATCAGGCTCTGTAACTCTGGTTTTGTTGGGTAGAAGACCTTATCGAGCTCTTCCTCACTTAAATTCACGTAAAGAACTACGTAATCGCTTGAAAACTGAAGTGCATACGTCATTGCTCTAGCAAATTGCGTCTTCCCACAACCCCAAGGACCAGTAATTACGTGAATCCAGGATACATCCCTTCTACAGTAATGCTTAATGAGCTTCTCAAACTCTAGCTCTCTATCAATGAACTTTACTCCAAGATCAGGAACTACGTACTCATGTAACTTACCTAGTACTTCACACCAACTCACGTACACTCACCAGCTAGGACTCAAGTGATTCCCACGGTATATCTACCTCAGCAGCTTCCAACCTCATCAACGTTGTTTCATACGGTTCAACACTCTCCTCCTCAAGATTCTTAACTAGATCAGGATCCACCTCAGCTAACCTCCTCATTAACTCAAGCCTTTCCTCACCACTCATCAATCTAGGATCAGTCATAGCAGCTACATAGACAGGAATACCATGCCTCAGTAGATGCTTAATAGCTTTGAACGGAAGTTCAAAGTACTCTGGTTTGGCCCCAGTTCTCTCACTAAATTTCTCGGGGGTACCAGCCTTCAAGCTAACACGAACTAGAATCTTTCTGAATTGAGCTAGCTCACGAACATAACTTTCATCATAACCGAGAAGAACACCATTTGTCTCAAGTAGAAAGAGCTTGATTTCAGGTATCTGCTCAACAAGCTCAAGAACTTGAAGTAGGTGATCCCTAGATATTGTTGGTTCACCACCACTAATACGAACCTTATCAACACCGTGCTCTATGACCAACCTCCTCAAGCTAGCAACAACCTCTTCAGGACTATAGTAGGTACCGTACCTCTCAGGAAAATCTCTCGAAATATAAGACCAACAGAAGTAACAACGTAGATTACAACCGACAGCATAGCCCGTAGCTATGCCACCATAGACCCAAACCACGTAAAAGTCATCGTACTTACGTAACTGTCTACCATTAACATGCTTACACACAATAGACTCAGTAACCCTAGCTAACTCAATAGGATCAAACAATGTACTTCTTCCCTTGACCAAGTACCGAGGATAACACATCAGTAATAGTCTTAATTTGGGAAAATATAAAGCGTGTTATGGCTCTGGCATCTACCTCTTCTTGACCTTTCTACTTATGAGATACCCTCTAACGTAAGTTGCGTATATAGCTGCATAGAATCCCCTTAAATCACCAGTTTAGCAAACCATCTCTTATCTATCTCGTAAACTCGATTACACTCCTCAAGAGTGACTTCATCTGGATCCTTTGCAATGAACTCCTTAATTAGTCTCAACTCCTCTTCACTAATTGCAGGATTAGGTCTCACATACATACTGCACACAGCACTAACTCTCTTCCTCAAATAATCAACTTCACTCCTCTCAAGTAATCCCTTTAGCGACAGGTACTCCATAGTTATTGAGTGTGCTTCCAGCGAAGCTTCTGCAAGACCCTTAACCATTTTCCTCAAGGTACTTACCCCATACTCGATACGAGTAAGTTTTCTACCAAGCCAATAAGCTAAAGTAAAGTTGACGACACTACAGTTACTATGATACTGGTGATTGTAACTAGGTATTCAGAAATCACGACCAACTAGCACCACCAACAGTGTAGTTCTCACTTCACTCTACTTCCCTAAGCTCAAAGTACTTATTCCTGTTCTCAAACATCTCTGTGGGTGTACCTATGTGTGAGGTACTCTCTAAGGTAGCTGAGGTACTGGGTGTCGATTTTACTGAGCTTAAGGTGTACCTCCTCGGTAAGGTTGCTGTGCTAGCTAAATCTCGTGAAGACGTTATGGAAGCTTTTAGAGCTGTTTCTGAACCACCCTACGTACCTTTTGATTATGTTCGTAGACTACAGATGAGAGGTTTTAGACCTATTACTCTCAATCGTGGTAATGTTGTTCAAATTCATGTACCTGATATACCTGATCTTGAGACAGCTCTAGCACTAGCTAATAGGATAATGTCTGAGTTCGCTAGTGAAGCACCGTTCTACCTACAGAGAGTTGATGTTGTGATTTCGTTCAGAAGTAGTGAGGATGGTGGTGTTGCGCATAGGTACTCTGTTGATGTGGTTATTGACGCTAGGAGACCTGACTTAGTTAGACGATGTTGTGAATTCATAGAGAAGTTGGGTAAGAGAGATGCATCTACCTAACTATCTCTACTCTTGCTAAGTCTGTTGCTCCTCCTCTCATACCACCTGTCAGTATGACGATATCACCGTACGTCAGGTCACCTCTCTCCTTTAGATGCTCAAGGAATCTATCAAGTGCTTTACCGACATCTCTCTCCTCAATTACGAATGACCTTACACTCCACATAATGTTTAGTCTCCTAGCAATGACTTCACTTGGTGTCGCTACGTAGATTGCTGTCCTCGGTCTATACTTCACTATCCTCCTAGCCGTTGTACCCCTTCTCGTGAAGATAAGTAGTTTGGCACCAATGAAGTCAGCTAAAGAGGCAACTCCTTTAGCGAATTTATCGTACAGATCATCACTAGCATCAACTTGCTCAGGTTGATACCTCTGCTCTGCTTCCAATAAGACTCTCTTCAACCACGTAACGCAAGTCACTGGATATTTACCAATAGCAGTTTCATTGGTTAGTAAGATAGCATCAACACCTTCCTGCACTGACACCATGATATCAACGACCTCAGCTCTTGTGGGTACTGGTGACTCAACCATTGACTCGAGAATCTGTGTAGCTATTATCGATGGTTTACCCCTGTACCTACACTTTCTAACAATTTCATGTTGAACAATTGGTACCTTCTCAAGACCAAGAGTGATACCTAGATCACCACGAGCAATGATGACACCATCACTTTGCTGAACAATCTCATCCACTCTATCAACAGCACTCTTAGTTTCAATCTTAGCTAGTATACCAACATCATCAGCACCGAGGTCATTTAGTAAGTCTCTCAGTATCTTAACGTCATCACCACGCTTAACGAATGATAGTGCAAAGTAATCAGCTATCCCATTAGCTACACAGAACTTAATGTCCTCAACATCCTTGCTAGTTAGTGGAGGTAACTCCAAGTCCTTACCCTTAATACCTATACCCTTACCAGGTCTAATAGCACCACTGGTTAAGACCGTACACACAACCCTATTCCTACAGATCTTATCTACACGAAGCCAAACCCTACCATCGTCAATAAGGACGATGTCACCATCCTCAAGAACTTCAAAGAACTGCCTAACGGGTACAGGTATCTCCTTTTCCTCGGCCTTACCAACATCAGAGTACACTAAATTGACTTGTTCACCTTCATGAACATAGAACTCAGATACCTTACCTAACCTCACGCCAGGACCAGATAGGTCACACACAATGGTAACGTAGGTACCTAGCTCCCGCTCAATAGCTCTAACAGCTTTAGCCTCTTCAAGCTTCTCTTCATGAGTGCCATGAGCGAAATTTAACCTAAAACCACTAACACCCTCAAGAACCAACCGAAATAATACATCATATGACCTACTAGAAGGACCAATAGTAGCTATTATCTTGGTCCTTCTCATATAATCACAGGAAAGGAAAGTAGAAAGGAGTTAGAAAAACCTTACGAAAATCGAATTCACCTAACGATCAATCTCTTGACACCACAACACCTTGCAAGCACTAGCAGCCTAGGTAATGTACTAGGAACCTCTAACTCATCAACATTTGATATGCTAACAACATACTTCTCAAATGTCTCTCTATCGACATCCTCCCTGAAGATCAACCTCTTGATGTTACTGAAGATAATCCTCCTACCGAGAGCCTCTAAATCAGCTTTACTGACCTCTAACTCATCGATATTACCGATAGTTTCAGGAACAACCTCTCTAAAGCCTTCTGAGGTGGCTGATAAAGCATTTCTAGCTAACTTCCTCAAAGCACCGACATTGTTAGCTAGTGATGAGAGGAGAGTAGATGCCGATTTCGCAAATAATAAGTACAATCTCATAGCTTCAGTCATAGCCTGACCAACAGTTTTCCCAAGTTCCTTAGCAGTAGCAACGAATTCACGGTAAGTAACTTCATCAACACCTCTAACAGTGAGCATCTTCTTCTCACTACGCTCACTCATACAAGTCACCATTGTAATACATGTATTACAAGTATAAAAAGTTTGCTACTATAGGTGAATCTCCATACCATCAAGAGCAATCAAGATCTCACAACTAATCGAGAACTCCCTCACATAACTCCTAACAAGCTCCTCAATCTCTCTCATACCACCTGCAATATTGTGCGAAATGTGAGTCAACACAAGTCTCTTGACATTAAGCATACGTGAAAACTCAAGAGCCTCAACAACAGTATTATGAGCATCACTTACATAACCACTACCAAATGTAGAATCAACCAAAGCAACATCAATACTGTACTCTCTAAGCAACTTCAGAGATTCCTGGGGAAGACCCTTTGTATCGAGAAGATACGCAATAACCTTACCACAATCGACGATGAAGCCATACGTGGGTAAATCACCATGCCTTAACCTAACAGGAAGAATCCTAGTACCATCACTTAACCTATACACACTACCCTCCTCATAGTAATCAACAGAGAAAATCCTCAATCTAGGTACTAGGTAAGCCATCTCATCACAGTACATGAACTTACGATTGATAACCAAAGTAGGTTGCTTACTCTGCTTACTCCACCTAAGGTCATGTATACCAGTTATATGATCCAAGTGAGGATGGGATATAAAGACGTAGTCAACCTCAACATCGAGAAGCTCCTTGTGAATAACTTCCTGAGAACCGCAATCAAGTAACATGACTAAGTTACCCGTATCAACGAGGTATGTTGCCTGTCTCCTCCTATACAGTGGATTCCTCCTAGCCTCTACACATGCAGTACAACGACAGCCATGAACAGGAACACCCTCAGCAGCACCAGTACCGAGAAGCCACAGTAAGACCATGAACATCACCACAACACACAGTTAGTCAGTTAGTAAAAAGAGTTCAGACGGCGGACTGATCGTCCCCGCACCGAGAGGTGCGGATAATTAGCTAAGTGAGCAATGCATCATCATCCCCTTCAGCGCTCCGATCGCTCATCACAAAGTATACGAGCAACATAGATTCCATAATTAACAGCATCAACGACGTCTCTGTGAAGCATGATACCACACTTAGGACAGCTAAGGTATCTAGCTCTCTTCCTACGTAACCTAGTTGAGCAAAGAGGACAACGCTTAACAAGTCGCATAACAGTACGATTATCGAGGATAATTGTTCTACTGAAACCAGCAACACAGTACTTAAACATTGCAGTCGCTATCTTAGCAACACTCCTCCACACATACCTAGTATACAGCTCCTCACCACCAGCATAAACGTACTTAATACTCTCACTAGCAATAACAATCTCAACAACATCCTTAGACCTATAGAAGTGATAGAGCATAGACAACGACCAGAAGAGATGGCCAAGAACATACCTCAGATGGTACTTATACCTCCTAAACCAAGTGGATAGAGCACACCTAATAACCCTATTCAACCTAGATGGAGAAACATCGTAGATACCCAAGTCATGTAGAAGAGAATGAGGAATCAACCAATTAAAACCACAGTAACGATAATGAGGAACAACATCAGAACCACGAGAAACATAGTCCCTAAACCTAAGCAGCCACTCAACAACGAAATCCCTAGGATCAACATAGTTACTAACCTCGAGAGCACCAGCAACAACACCAAAACCACCAATACGACAAACCAAAACAGGAGAAACACCCCTACGACAAAGAAAATCACAAAACCTCAAAACAACATCAAACCTACGACAAACAACAGCATAACCATACGACTTAAGACCAGGATCAAAACCAACAACAAGAACAACCATACAAGAAACCAAGGACAAAACACCACACAAAACAATGACCAAAAACAAGGTACATCACAAAGACAGAACACCGAAAGAAATACAGAAAAACAAAACACAAACCAACGCAGGAATTAAGCAGTTGAAATGAAGTAAGAACCGTAGCAAAGTAATGGGAATTCATGAAGTAACGGATAAAAACGCAGTAGAGAGATATGGTAGACGACGTAACAGCCCCGGTCGTATAGCCTGGTCTAGTATGGCGGACTGTCACTCCGCCGACCCGGGTTCAAATCCCGGCCGGGGCGCCAAACCTCACCTCAACCTTACTACATCGTACATGAACCAGATTCTAGAACTTCTCTCCAACCAGTAAATTTGTGAGGGTAAATCTGTTTATGTTGTATTGGTTCTGAAATTCTCCTCTGTGATATGGTCACATGACGTACCCACTATGCTCATTTTAAGTTCTAGGTCCTACCTTTCCTTAACACCTCAGATCCTGTAAGGAAATTATCCGAAGTAAGTATCTCATAGGTACCTCCCTCCATACCTTTCCTCAGAAGGAAATGAGGTACTAATGAGTCCTCAAGGCTTCTAGATCAATAGGAAAGCCTTTCAAAATGACCACACTACAACATAACTAACCTAGCTAATGTCTTAGCATAGTTCTCTCCTCCTCTAGAACCTCAAAGTCTTGATAGTTAATGAGTTAGGTGTAGTAGTGTTAGCATCCTGAATGATGTAGCTCTTACCAGAACCTACTCCCTCACATACCGTAAGTTATCTAGAAAATTCACCTCCTAACTCCGATACAGGATGCATACCTTCTATCCTCAATAGAAGACACGGGGTCACTTAGCCGATCCATATTATCTTGATCCATATCAGCAACAAGCCCTTCAAGTATTGAACACTATCCTCTATCTACCTCAGGTAGTACCTTCTTGATAAGATTCTCTATCTGCATATAGGCTTCCTTCTCGTCCTCACCCTCAATAACTACCTTTATCTCATCTCCTTGATTTATATCAAGTGCAAGCACTTGAAGTATATTCTTTGCATCTGCCTTTCTGTCACCCTTAAAGATCACTATTTTTGACTTAAATTTACGACAGGTCTTAACAAATAGCGCAGCAGGTCTAGCATGTAGACCTAACCTATTTAGGATCCTGAAACTAGCTTCCACAGTCATGTTCTACTCCCTCTGACTAGTACTCGGGTACTTACGTGATTACCTATCTCTCTAAATCTATTTCATCAATTTGACGTATATTGATGATACATTAGTTCAAAAATGACAGGACAACAACATTAAACCTATAAAAACGTCAATACTACTATTTTTTCCTTGATGTTTGCTCGAATACGTATTGATAGCAAGCTATACATCTCTACCCTCTGCCTGATACTCCTGACATTGGCCTTAGCTAAACCAGTTCTAGGACTTGACACATTCCTACCATCACCAACACAAGCTGGCGTCGTGATTACGCCATTGCAGCTAGCTGGTCTCGCTGCATTGCTACTAGTAATTGTGTACACATTCCTTGGCTTCAACCCACTAGGATTCACTGAACCACTCCTCATAGGTACTATTGCTGGATTCATACTCGGTATTCCTGAAGTCGCTCTCGTCCTATCAGCAATGCTAGAGCTAGTGTACCTAGGTGTGTTCCCTATTGGTGGTGCTGCTGCACCCTGTGCTTGGGTCGCGACCATTGTAGCAGTGATGTTCGCAAAGATCCTAGGTATTACTGAGGTTACGACAGAAGCTCTCTCTAGCATAGTAGCTCTAGTAGTTCCAATAGGTCTATTAGCTATGTACATAGAGGTTGTCTTAGCTAGAATGGGTTGTGTTGGCTACTCACACCTAGTCGATAGGCTCATTGATTCAGGTAACATTAGTGCTATTGGACCTGTAGTTGCTCTAGGTACATTCCAGTGGTTTATAGCATACCTAATTCCAGTCGCTGCATTTGCAGCATTGGGTATGAGTCCACATGCAGTGGAGACGTTGAGAGCATTTGTCAATACACCTATGGTGAAGAAGATCTTCACTGCACTTGGTGTTGCAGGTTGGTTGATGCCTGCTATTGGTTTAGGTTGGTTGCTAAAGCTACTGTATACCAGCGAGATGCTTCCATGGTTGATACTAGGTTACGTCCTCATAGCCTACCTAAAGCTACCCATTCTAGGTGTTGCACTACTGGTTGCAGGTCTGATATTCCTCGTTTGGCGTAGAGAGCTTTGGGAAGCTATTAGAGCTGCCGCACCAGCTACCACTGCTGCACCTGCAGGGGGACAACGTATCCTCACTAAGAAGGACCTAGTGAAGACATTCCTCAAGATTGCCTTTGCATCACAATGGGCATGGAACTACGAGAGAATGCAGGGTTCAGCTTACGCCTTCATCATGACGCACATAGAGAAGAAACTGAGGAAGACACCAGATGAATTGAAGACTTGGATGAAAATGCATAATGAGTTCTTCAATACAAACCCAGTTATGATACCACTGATCGTAGGTATAGATGCTGCACTAGAAGAGAGTGGAGCAGATATAGAGACCGTTCGTGGCATCAAGACATCACTCATGGGGCCACTAGCTGGTCTTGGTGATGGCATTTTCTGGTTCACCTGGAGACCAATTGCCTTTGGTATAGGTGCATCACTAGCTATGACTGCAGGTTTTGTAGGACCAGTCGTAGCAGCAGTACTGTGGATACCAGTTGTGTTGGTCGTTGGTTGGCTTCTACTGCACTACGGTTACAAGTATGGCTTAAGTATCGCAACTATACTAAGGACAGGTAGAATAGAGATTATCAGAACAGCACTAGCAGCGTTAGCAGTTGCAGTCATAGCTGCTCTAGGTGTAACCTACGTAAATGTTAAGGTACCATTACAGATTGTTGGTATGAAGGGTGCAGCAATATCAATACAGGAGTGTATTGACAAGATAATGCCTAGGTTGATACCACTAGCATTCTTCCTAGGTGCATTTGCATTGATGAAGAAGGGCATTTCACCAATAAAGGTACTTGGACTATACTTCGTAATTGGTTTCGTACTTGGACTGATAGGCGTCCTAGCACCTGGCTAAGGTACCTAAAAATCCCTTACTTTCTTTCCTCAATGCTCGACCTAAATTTTAATTTCCCTACCTACCCCCTACCTCCTTAAGAAGTGTGGAGTTGAGTCACTATGCCCATTAAGTTGATAAGGATAGATGATAGGTACATCCACGGACAGGTTACTGTTGGTTGGGTCAATGCATATGGCATAAACGAGATCTGGGTCGTTGACGATACTATAGCTTCGAACCCTATACTAAAGCAGCTTCAGATAGCGCTTGCACCACCAAATACAAAGGTTGAGGTGCTAAAGGTCAGTGAAGCTATTGAGAAAATTCGAAATAGGGATTTTGATGAAAAGAGCAACATAATGATAATTGTAGCTAAAGCAACTACCTGTCTGAAGCTAATTAAAGAGAGTAATCTACGTATTGATTGGGTTAATGTTGGGCAAAGTGCTTGGAAAGAGGGTAAGGTTCTCGTTGTTAAGAGCTTTGCTGTCGATATGGATGATGTTAAGGCTTTTGAGGAAATGGTAAAGATGGGTATTAGATTAGTGTATCAGATGCTTCCTAGTGAAAAGGCTCAGGACTTCTATGAGCTATTAAGGAGCAAAGGTCTAGTTAAAGATTAAGTACGCAGTGAGCTACTGTTCTCTAGTCTTCAGTACTTGTTTCCTAATCTTCTCACTTACATGTATTATCCCTTCCCTACCTGCTTCAACAGCTAGTTTTGCAAGTTCATTAGCAGGCTTATCCAGATTGAGAAGAACTTGTAGTAGCATCGGTAAGTTAAGGCCAGCTACTACCTCAATATTGGGATTCTCGATAACTATCATGGCGGCTGCTCTCGATGGTGTACCACCAAAGAGATCAACTAGTACAAGCACTCCATTTTCATCTCTTACCTTCTCAATGGCTTCCTTAACTCTCTGTACAAGCCCCTCAACAGAATCCATTTCAGTCAATATGACACTAGTGACCTTACTCAATACATCAGAGCCTAGGAGCATCCTTACAGAGTCGAGTATTCCATCAACAAACCTACCATGTGATACAATCACTACACCGGTCATGGCGCAACACCTTGTCTACCTTTCGAAGAGGTGTTAAGTGTAGGTGAGTATAAAAGTGTAAATGAGTACGAATAAGTACTTGGACTTGAGTAACTGTCTCATAGCTGAGACACAAAGTTCTCTACCTCGATAGTAGTTTTAGTGTTGGAGGTGTTTATGTGGAAAGGCTCTATAGAGGATTAGTAGCTTCTCCAGGCTTGACGTGCAGTACCATTGCTGTTCTTAAGCGGAAAGTTGTCTTGGAAAGTATTGATAAGGGTGAGAAGGTTCATGACGTGAGTGCTGAGGTGGATAGACTTGAGAGAGCGAAGAAGAGGTTAGTAGAGGAGCTTGAGAAACTTAGGGAGTCTGCTCCGGAGAATGAGAGGGATCTACTTGATGCCGAAATCATGATGTTGGAGGCGTTAGTAGCTGAAGCTACTGAGCTTGTGCTCTCTGAAGGTATTAGGGCTGAGGTAGCTGTGAAGAAGGTATTTGAGAGATATGCTAGACAACTTAAGGAAGCTAGCAGCTCCACTATTGCTCTTAGAGTTCACGATTTAGAGGATCTAGCTACGAGGTTGATCGGGATTTTGATGGGGGTCTATGAGAAGGAGGTAAAGCTTCTGAGAGGTAAAGTTGTCGTTGCTGATAAGATACTACCACTAGACTTCATGAACTTGATTCGTTGTGATATCAGTGGTATTGTCTCAAGAGAAGGTGGTTTGACATCACATGTAGCTATACTAGCTAGGAGTTATGGAATACCGTATCTAATAGTTAGTGATCTCGATGTATCTGCATTGAGTGATGGTTGTACATGTATTCTTGATTGTATAAACGGTATCCTGGTAATCAATCCAAGAGAAGTACTCTTGAAAGGTACCGTGATGTAATTGCAACGTATAGAGAATTGAGTAGAGTATGTAGGGAGGAAGCTCTTAAAGAGGCTGTGACTAAAGATGGTGTTAGAGTTAACGTTCTCTGTAATGTAGGTTCTATTGATGAGGTGAAGGTGCTTAAGTCTTACGGTGGTGAAGGTATTGGTGTACTTCGTCTAGAGTTCATCTACATGGGTAGGTCTTCACCCCCAACTGCCGAAGATATTGAGAAGGTACTTGAAGAGATAGTGAACTCAGTTGATGGAGAGGTAACAGTTCGTGCGCTTGATATTGGTGCCGATAAACCTGTGAAGTTCCTACAATTGACACCTGAATCGAATCCTCAACTTGGTCTTCGTGGTATTAGGCTTCTGCTTCAGTACAGAGACGAGTTGCTAAAACCATTTATTAAAGCTACTCTACGTCTTGCAGCTAGAGTTGGTGATAGATTACGAATCATGTTACCTCTCGTTTCGAGCCCTACTGAAGTTAAGGAGTTTATGAAGATTATGGAAGATGTTGAGGATGAACTTCGGAGTAAGGGTGTGAAATATTCGAGACCTAAGCTCGGTATAATGGTTGAGACCCCTGCTGCTGCCATCCTACTCGATAGGTTTGTTAAAGCGGGACCAATAGAGTTCATAAGCCTAGGTACCAATGATCTAACTCAGTATGTTCTTGCTGTAGATAGGGAGAATCCCCGTGTAGCTCATCTCTATAGCGAACTTCATCCTGCTGTTCTGAGGTTAATTAGGGATGTTGTTGAGAGAGCTAGGAGATGTAGTTTAGATGTTGAAATTTGTGGTGAAATGGCTAGTAATGTCTATGCCATACCTATACTGATATCCATTGGTATTAGGAAGCTCAGTGTGTCACTAAGCTTTGTTGGCAGGACTAAGTATGTGATTAGGAGACTTAACGTTTCGAAGATAAAGCCAATAATCGATGAGCTTATTGATGAGGCTTCTACTCCAGAAGAGGTTAGAGAAATTGTTACTAAGTTGCTCAGGGACTTTGGTGTAAAGTTACTGGTGTAAATTGATTAATGAGGTGGTGAATATGGGTGGTGTATGTGGTGTGATTTCGAGATTAGGTTCAGATGTTATCGGTATTGTTGTTGAATGTTTGAGGAGGATGTCATTTAGGGGTTCGGATACAGCTGGTGTAGCCTTTCTTAGAGATCATGTTATTGAGGTACGTAAGGGCGTTGGTGATATCAATAAGGTATATCGAGATTGTGCTCTATTCTCTTGCCAAAGCGATGTAGCTATTGGTCATACCAGGTTCTCTACGCATGGAAGACCACATGTAGATAATGCTCATCCGCACACTGATTGTTCATGTTCAGTTGCTGTTGCCGGTGATGGTGCTATAGCAAACTACGAAATGTTAAGAGATGAATTATTTGTGAAAGGACATAGAGTAACTTCTCGCTGCGACTTCGAAGTTGTAGCTCACTTACTTGAGGATGAATTGAGAAGGGGTATGAGTGTAGAGGAAGCTGTAGCTACTATAGCTAAGAAACTCGAGGGTTTCTTTACCTTCGTAGCTTTACATGCTAAATCAAGATCAATACTTGCCTATACCTCTCTTCAGGAACTTTATGTCGGATTATCGAGAGATATAATTGCTGTAGCTTCAACTAGGAGCTCTCTACATGGATTTGCTGACGTGGTTACGGAACTTAGAGGTGGTGAACTAGCTGTTCTATCTAAAGATGGTGTACGTTTCATAGATGTAGAGAATATGAGGTCTCTAGAGAAGGAGTTTAAACCACTTGAAGTAAAGGAGGAGTACATTTACACTGATGGCTTTCCACATCACATGCTTAGAGAAATCTACGAGATACCGTATGCTCTACTGAGGACCATATCATCAATTCAGGAGAAGTACTTAACATTTGCTTCTCGACTGCTTCAGGAAGCTGAAAATGTATACATAATTGCTGACGGTACTAGTCTCCATGCAGGACTCGTAGGTTCATACTATCTCTCTGAACTAGCTAAGATAAGTCCAATAGTTGTTAGTGCTGCTGAATTTCCACTATACTATGTTGAGAATGTAGGACCGGGAACTGTCGTGATAGCGATATCACAGTCAGGAGAGACAGCAGATGTCATAAAGTCAGTATATGAAGCAAAACTAAGAGGAGCAACAATTCTAGGAATAACAAATTACATAAGCTCTAAACTAGCAAATCTCTCAAACCTATACCTACCAATAGCGGCAGGACCTGAATTAGCTGTACCAGCAACAAAGACCTTTACCTCTACTCTAGCAGTACTCTACATAGTGGCTCTAAGAGTAGCAAAGGAAAGGAGAGAGTTATCAATTTCAGAATTCAGGAATAGAATTGATGAGCTAAGGAAGTATGCCCTAGAACTCACCGGGTACATGAAAAGCATTGATGCAGCAGCCTTTGAAGCAGCCAAGCAAATAGCAAAGTGTAGAAGCGGATACGTCATATCTAGGGGAATTACGTACCCAATAGCACTAGAGGGAGCACTTAAGCTCAAGGAAGTAGCATACATTCACGCTGAAGGTGTTGAAGCGGGGGAGTTCAAACATGGACCAATAGTACTCGTAGGTGAGAACTTCTTCACCATATTCATAGTACCTGTCGAGAGAGTAGCAGCAGAAGCTACGTACCCACTAATGAAGGTAGCCAAGGAAAGAGGAGCTACCGTGATCAGTGTGGGGTTTGAACACGATGAAAATCTACGTATGGTAAGCGTACCTACATTACTTGTCCCACCAACTACAAGACATATAGCACCAATAGCATTTGCGATACCACTACAATTCCTATCATATAGACTTGGGGAATTACTCGGAAGACCAATTGACTCACCCAGGTATCTAGTGAAGAAAGTCACATACTAGTAGCAACATGCATCTACTTAACTAGTTCTTTAGCATTGTAGAATTTAGCTCCTCCTCTCTTCAATATCTCCATTTCCTCTCTAGTCACTAGGTGAATTTCGAAGGGATACCACCAAGGAACACCCCTCTCCTCCATATACCTAAAGATCCTATCAATCACCTTAGCTCTCTCAGCACCAGAGGAAGGTACTTGAGGTAGTACGATAGCTACATCAACATCACTATCAGCAGTTAACTTACCCTCAATAGCACTACCAAAGACATAAACTTCAACATCTCTACCAAGCACCTTCTCAACAGCTTCAATCAAATACTTTAGATAATACCTCTACCTCAACAATTCACAAAACATCTCTGCTCTAATTCTAAGGTACACTTCTTCAGGTACCTGAAATTCTCTCCTCAATAGACCTCACCACCTCAAGTATACGCCTAGATAAATCCCTTAAATTCTAACATTCCTCTCTTGAGTATCTTCGAGGAGCATATCTAGCCTGTACATAGACCTCCTCGAGAAGTTTAAGCTCGCTCCTATAATGTGAGGTAAAGTCCTTCAGTAGATAAACTATGTCGCTAAATCTCTGCTGGAATACCTCCTCAAGAATTTTGACTAGAAGAGCAAGTAATCGTCTGATAGAATGTATTCGAGGTACATGTCCTGTTAATCTGAGTAATATAGCTTTAAGGTATAGCTCACTAGCTTGATGGTACATAAAACATGCTAGGTCATAGTCTTCATTCTGTGAAGCCACATCACCATACCTAACAAATTGCTGTGCCTCCCTTCAAAAGCTCTACGTACTCAATACTCAAGTTAACACCCACTATCTAGGAATCCATTTGGAGAAATACCTTTAGCCCATCTGTGAGGTAATTACTGTCAAGACTCTATTAGTCACGGGTAATGGACTACTGTCCTAGATGTAAGAACTAGAGTGACGGTAGTACCTTCATTATGCCGAACTCTCTATGCTTCAGAATCTCTGACTTGGTTAACTTACCATTAAGTACCTCAATCAGTTCTTTAAACAACTTCTCACCTACCTGTTCAATAGTCTCTACACCCTCAATTACTGTACCTGCATAGAAGTCTATTATGTCCCTCATTTTCCTATAGGTCTCTGGATTTGCTGTTACCTTAATGACAGGAGCTATAGCTGAACCTACAGGAGTTCCTCTACCTGTTGTGAAGAGCACTACCTGAGCACCACCAGCAACCATACCAGTAACAGACTCAATATCGAATCCTGGTGTATCCATTACCCACAATCCCTTACTTTTCGGCTCTTCAGCATAATCGAGAACACCTACAATAGGTCTAGTACCTCCCTTCAAGATAGCACCCAGAGACTTCTCCTCCAATGTCGTTATTCCACCAGCAATATTACCTGGAGTTGGTTGTGAACCTCTGATATCAACACCAATAGACTTAGCCAGTTCCTCCCACTTCCTAATTACTTGAAGTAACTTCTCAGCAACTTCTCTCGAAACAGCTCTTTTAACAAGAATATGCTCAGCACCAATCATCTCAGGTACTTCAGACATGATAACTGTACCGCCTAGATCAATAACTTTATCAGCTACGTAGCCAACAACAGGGTTAGC
>CAZYGV010000003.1:0-14473 GCA_964647155.1 uncultured Thermoproteales archaeon
CAGGGTACTGTAGGTAGGACTCAGCTAGTAGAGCAAGACAACTAATACCCTCCTTAACACACTCCTTCATTATTAACGCGTAAGCACCTGCAACAAATCCCTCTTCAATTAATTCAACACCCATCTTCTCAAGGTACTCTCTATCACTGCTCAACACACCAATACCATAGACCTTAGGCTTTTCAATATCTAATCTATTTGGCACTGGAACGCCTCCGAGGAGCACCAAGGACTTCACACGAAGTTTCTTAGCTAGATCAACAATAGACCTAGAGAACACTGGTAGAGCAGATACTGGAAGAGCAACTTCGGAAGCTAGAGCAAGAACATTACCTGTTTGCGAGTAGAAGATCCTCACTGGTCTTTTAGGTTCACCCTTTCTAATTAATGCAACAGGTGGAAACACATCAGAATCAATATAACCAATCTCCTCCATATTCAAATTCCTAATCAGTTGCATCACTGCTATTGCACCAACAAGACCAACATCAGGTAAACCCAGCACGAATAGCGAGTCCTGAGGAACATCTTTGTAGAGCTTTATCTCAACAGATATACCACTCATGACCTCACTACTCATCTCGACACCTGTTGTGTAATAGCCTCAGAAGTAAAAAAGCTTTAAAGAGGTACTAATTTACGTTAACTTAGGAATCCTCGGTGAGGACTACATGTTAAGTAGTGATAGAGAGGTTGTCTGCAAGTTAGTTCTTGACGTCTTAAAACCACATAATCCCTCGATAGTCGACCTAGCAAAGAGCATATTGAAGGTAGCTGGAGTTAAGCACGTGAGAATATCTGTACAGGAAGTTGACGTAAATACTGAAACCGTCAAGATAGTAGTTGAAGGTGAAGGATTTGACTTTGAAAAGCTAAAGAAAGTTATTGAGAATTTAGGTGCAGTAATTCACAGCATAGACGAGGTAGTTATACGCAAAGTGTAATCTTCATCAGTCCGTGCGAGAGTCCTACATCACCTAATCAGGTAACACTACTGTGATAACTTAACCTCGTAAATGAGTTCACCTTTATCATTCAATCTCTTAACCAACTTACCTTCCTTCTCCAGCTTGGAAATCACCGTGAATACCTTACTTAGTGGTATTCTCCTTGTTTTAGCCCAATCGATTAAGTCCTTCTTCGTAACCCTCTTAAATCTTATCAAGAACGAAGCAACAAGTTCCTCTTCACTTGCTGTTACGGTTGTGTGTATGGTCGTTAAGGTTGGTGTTGTAGCTGTTTTTTCCTCAATCACTTTAGTTGGTTTTTCTTCAGCTTCCTCAACAAAGGATAGGATACTCAATCCCTTACTCTCTTCACTCTTTTTTCTCCTCCTCTTACTCATGCTCGATCACTACTTTTCTCAAGCTCAAAAACCTTAATATCCCTTACTTTCTCCATGAGCAGAGTAAGCACCTCTACACCTCTCATCCTAGTACCACAGAGATTGCACACTATGTAGTAGTCTCTAACTGGGCATTCGTATACGTATGAGGGTCTCCAGGTACGAGATACGTAGTAGTGCTCAATCACATTACCACACTTAGGGCATGGTAGACCATAGTGAACCTGTACGAGTAGTGCATTGTTTCTAATAACCTCAAGTATGTACTTTGTCGTTACCGTGTAGAGTATTTTCTCAAAAGATGCTTCAACTCTGGTATCGTAGACACTAAGACCATAGACATCTACTCGATACCTAAACCCATACCACTTCTCAGCTCTCTCAAAGCTAGTCTGAACTTCATACACGACAATACTTGGTATCCTACACAAGATGATTACTGAGGTACCTCTACCCTCATCAATACATAACTTCTCTGCTAAGAACCTAGGATCGTGCCAAAACACATCATCATTGAGCAACCATAACCTAATACAGTGTGATCCGATAGAGACATCGTAGACATCCAAATCGAGTTGAGTAACTTTCGTAGTGAAATACTTAGCGAAATTGAGTACTCTATCAAGAACTCTTTTATAGACACTTTCAAGTGCTGACAAAATTGCTGTACCTCCTATTATACCTATAATTTAACAAAACATTGACTTAACCTTACTCACTTACTAAGTCAGAGTTGGGTTAAGAACATGGTTGAGGCTAACTCCTGTCCCTACTATTGCGAGACGTACGATGGAAGAAGATGCATCTTCCTATCACCAGAGGAGTGGAGAATTAGACATGAAAAACTACTTAGCTACTGCAGAAATGGAGGTAAAGGATGTTGTATTCTCGCTAGGGTACTACCACTATTAGATGGTTTTAGAAAGCATAGAGCAGATAACCGGAATACACTAGTTGAAAGTATTTGCTAATATTTTAATACCTAGTAAACGAGTTTAAGTCATAAATAGAGGACCGATTGGGTGAAATGCTGTGTCACTAGGTATTAGAGGACTGCTAATGGATGTCAATGCTGTTCTTGACTACAGTGAATACGTCAATAATATAGCTAGTATGCTGAAGAGAGAATACCCGATTAGAGAGGATATAGAATCCATAGCAAAGAAGTTGAGAGACGAAATTGAGAGAAGGTATGTAAATGCTATAGCAAGAGGACAGTTCAGGAACATGAAGGAAATAATTCGAGATAGTATGAGGAGACTACTCGAGGAAAATAACATTGTCGTTGGTCCAACAGAACTCAGTTTCCTGGCTGATTCAGCTATGACCTGCATGATAAATGCTGCAAAACCATATCAGGATTCAGAGGAGGCATTAGCCAAGTTGAGACAGAGGGGGATGTCATTGTGTATAGTGACTAATCTCGATGGTGATGTAGCTAGAAAGATGTTAATATCTTCAGGGCTTTTTAGGTACTTCATAGGTGTTGTTAGTGCTGACGTTACTGGAGTACCTAAGCCAAACAGAAGAATATTCCAGGTTGCTCTCAAGAAAATGAGGTGTAAACCCAGTCAAGTACTTGTTGTGGGTACAAGTTGGGAAGATATCTTAGGTGGTAAGACAGCAGGCATAAAGACAATACTTCTAACACGTGGAAGAGATATACAGATATCGGTTGCACCAGACTTAACGCTAAATAACCTAAGTGATTTGCTGAAGATACTGGGTATTGTGTAGTAGAGGTAATGTTACTTTAGTGACCACCCTTTGCCCTTGTTGCTTCATGTCTCTTCTTCAGCATCCTCTCCTTGTACTTCTTCTTCCACTTCCACTTATGTGTCTCATGCAGACCAACGCTATAGAGACCTCTCATTCTGTATCCTGCTGGTGTACAGCCTCTGAAGACCCTCCCTCTCTTCCTCTTAATCTTAATCACCTTCGGTAATGTTGGTTGTGGTGGTACAATTTCACCCTTCCTGACTTTCTCTAACCACTCTCTTAATCGCTCAATATTTTCCTGATACACAGTCTTTCTTCTCTCATCGACGTATATACCGAGTAATCTAGCTTCACGAACCGTTAATCCAAGAGCTTCTATCTCGCCGATGGAGTATCCTCTACCTATCTTATAAGTTCTCGGTGGTACTCCACCAAATGTGATTAACCTAGGTACCTTAACTATTGGTGGTGGAGGTGGTTCAACTCTAGGCTGCCGTATCTGGCTCATAGCTTCACCTTATACCACACCACTAGTCAAATCTTTTAAGTATTGCCTACATTCCTTCTCCGTACAACCCATAGACCTCTCACGTTCACCAATTCCAGAAATCCTAGTTGCTCAAGCTCCTGAATTACAGCTTCAAATACATCCTCTGTTACCTTAACTTCGTCTTCGACCAGTTGTCTAACCATGTCATAGAGCATGTTCTTCGGTATAGAATCATTGTGTTCAAGTAAGACGAATTCGATAGCTCTTTTAACTAATCTGTAGCATAGTAGGTAGTTCGTGAAGTCTCTCATCTACCTACTAAACTCCCTTCATTCTTAACCTCTCTAACTCTCAATTTAGCAACTGGTCTCAACACTAGTACATGGTCATCAGCTCTATACTCTATCTGCATCACTGTACCAGGCTTTAACTTCAGTGCATTTCTAATCACAGCAGGCACCTTGATTGAGAAGTCTTTCTTAACGATTACGTACTCTCTCACTCACAGCACCTCGTTGTTGTAGAAGAGAAAAGTTTATTTAACGGGGTCATAAACCCGCTCATCCTTTAAGCAAATGAGTGTACTTGATCAATGTGTCGTATGTATCTAGTACTGACTCGGGTATCACCTTAGTACCGGCAATCACAGGCATAAAGTTTGTATCGCCATTCCACCTGGGTACTACGTGTATGTGTACATGTTCTTCAAATCCTGCACCTGCTACTCTACCTATGTTGATACCTATGTTAAATCCATCAGGTTTATAAGCTTCACGAAGCATCTTCAGACAACGTTTCGTGAGTACCATGAGTTCTGTAAGCTCTTCATTACTTAGCTGCTCAAGCGAGGGTACATGCCTATAGGGAGCAATCATTAGATGACCTGTATTGTAGGGAAATAAATTAAGCATGACGAGACAGTACTTTGCACGAAAGAGCACTAGATTTTCTCTCTCTTTACCTACTTCATCACGAGCCTTACAAAATATACACTCCTCAATGGGTTTCCTAATTGCAGCATACTTGACGTACTTCATCCTCCAGGGAGCCCAGAGGATGTCTAATGCTCTCAAGTATGTAGCCTCACTTCATCGGTATCTTGATGTCTAACTCCTTAGCTAACTCTTTATACCTATTCCTAACCGTTACCTCAGTAACTCTTGCTGCTTGTGCGATTTCTTTCTGTGTCCTCACTTCTCCGAGGAGGAGTGATGCTATGTAGATTGCTGCTGCAGCTAATCCCGCTGGATCCTTACCCGCAGTTAATCCTCTCTTCTTAGCCTCCTTAAGTATCTCAATAGCTTTTCTGACACACATACCACTAAGCTTCAGTTGTTCAGCTATCCTAGGTACATAATCTATTGGATCTGCTAATGGTACTTTGAGGTTTATCTCTCTAAGCAATAGCCTGTAGCACCTAGCTACGTCCTTTCTACCAGACTTCGTATACCTAGCTATCTCATCTAGTGTCCTCGGTATCTTGTACATTCTACAGGCTGCGTAGATAGCTGCTGCCATTATTGACTCAATGGATCTACCCCTAACCAGTCCTTTTTCAAGAGCTTGCCTGTATATGTCCAGTGCTTGATCCATTACATGCCTCGGTAGTCCTAATTGTGAACCAATTCTCTGGAGTTCGTTAACAGCTTGTGCTAGATTCCTCTCAATAGATGTTTGCATCCTGATCCTTATCTGCCACTTCCTCCACCTTAAGCTCTCTAACTTTCTCTTGAGACTCAGCTCTCTACCTGTGTAGTCCTTGCCCTTCCAGTCAATCATTGTAACTAAGCTATCTGGCGTCAATCTGGTTAGTGGTGAACCAACTCTACTCCTCTTCTCCCTCTCTTCAGGTGTGAATGCTCTCCATTCAGGTCCTCTATCAACTATCCTCTCGGTAAATACGTAACCACATACCTCGCAGATAATTTCTCCTCTCTGGTAATCCTGAACAAACCTTGTACTACCACAGATTGGACATCTAACCTCTTCAGTAACTTCACTACCTACATTCTCCTTCCTACGTTCCAAACCCCTACCAGAAGTTATTTCGGTACTCATAATTCGTAACCTTTATTAACCCTTAACCACGCTCCCCTAGTTCCACCCCTTAATAAACCTTACTATTTCTTAACTGAATACCTCACAGCAGATCTACTTACAACTCTTCACGATATTATGTAGTTTCACTAGAATCCATGGAACTAATAGTTCAGGTGAACTTCCCTCTAGAACTCTATAGTGAAACTCACCACAGAGATCAGCTAGCTTTGGCTTTATGTATTCAGGAACGTTCAATCTAATAAGTTCCCTATGAAGTAGCTTAGCTAGGTCAACACCACTAATGCCATACTCAGTCATTAAGTTGAGTAGCTTTGTTGCTGCTTCACCTACCTTGCCCTCTACAGCTAATTGAATAACGTTTCTCAAGTCTTTAGCACTGATCCTACCTACAACACGGTATACTGTAGCTTCGTCAACTACTTTCGTGAGTGCAGCTGCTGCTTGAAGTAGGTTTATTGCTTTTCTCATGTCTCCACCAGTGATGTCCCAAATTGCTTCAAGAGCTTCATTAGTTACCTCAAATCCTTCGCACTTAGCTATATACCTTAGTCTCTCGAAGACAGCATCCTTTGGCAGTGGTGAGAACCTGAAGACAGCACATCTAGATTGAATTGGTTCTATTATTCCGGATAGGTAGTTTGCTATGAGACAGAACCTAGTGGTTCTTGAGTGTTCTTCCATAATTCTTCTAAGTGCTTGCTGAGCTTCTGACGTCATGTTGTCAGCTTCGTCAAGTATCACCATCTTGAATGGTACATCGGGTACTGTAGACATCATCCTAGCAAACTCCTTAACCTTCTCACGGATCATAGCTATACCTCTTTCATCAGATGCGTTAAGCTCTAGAACATTTTCTTCCATCTTATCTCCATACAGTTCATATGCTAGACAGAGTGCGGCAGTTGTCTTACCACAGCCTGGTGGACCTACGAATAATAGGTGAGGCATTGATTTAGCTTTAACAAATTCCTTAAGTCTCTCAACAACGTCTCTCTGATTAACTATCTCGTCAAGTCTCTTAGGCCTATACTTCTCTACCCACAACTCACCAAACCTTACTCTACTCAAAAGTAATCACCTCAGGAACTTCATCAATAGAGTACGTAGAGGAAGTCACTGAATTATATCCTGTACCTCGATTCTCTGGGTGTCTCTCCTCTCTCCTCTCCCTCCTCTTCAAAGAGGGGGTGAAGTTCTTCTCTGCTCTCAAGTAACTTAACTAAGTGGTTCCTATACTCATTAACGTGCTCAATGCTTAGATCTAGAATCTTCAGCATTATATTGGATAATCTCTCTTGAACTTCCTTAACAACTTCAAGCGGCATGGGACCTACGATGAATGGTGATTGAAGCCAAGTCTCGAACCCCTTTATGGTCTTAAGCATTCTACTGCAGACATACCTTATGGTGAGAATTAGGTCCAATCTATCACATTTATCTAGTTTACTCCTGTACCTCCTAATAAATTCGAGAACTCTCTTCTGATCTTCAACCCAAATATCTAGATTTCTGAGGAAGGTCTCAACATCTCTCATACTACATCACCAAATTACTTGCAGTAACAACTATTTCCTACCCACTTTTATCCCTTCCGTGTACCTGCCTCAGCAAGTACTTTAACGAAGAAGAATCCAGATAGTACGAGTGGTGTATAGTAGGTTATGATTCTCCACCAAACTAGAAGTGAACCAACTACCTCCCTACCTAACCACATGGAGTAGAGGACTACAAAGCTTATATCAAAGAGACCGCTACCACCGGGTAGTATTGGTATGGCGAGCACTGCATGTAGTAGTACTTGGAGACAGATATTTAGTATGAAGTCGAAGCTAGGGTCTAGACCAGATATTAGGAAGTAGGCAACTGTGAAGAGATTTATCCAGTGAGCAATTGTCAAGATCATCAAGATAGTTAGTACTTTTGCGCCGCACTGGAGTAGGCTTCTTAAGCTCTTGCACCAGCTATCTAGCTCGAGTTCTACTTTACTCATGACTTTCTGTATGTCGTTATTGTTGAGTCTATTCTTCAGTACCTGTGTATTAGCTATTTTCTCAGCTAGTTTCCTCATTATTCCTATGATTTTACGCATTGTTTTCTCATCGAGTAGTCTATACACAGTTAGGTAGAGGAGTGCTGTAGGTGTAACAAAGACGAGGAGTGTGAGTAGCATGAAGAAACTACTGATACTGAAAAACGACCTCAGGTACGTGAAAGCTAGTAGCGAAAGTATGCATAGCCCTGTTGTGTCCAGAATTATCTCCCACATAGCTACTGTCACTGCTTCTCCATAGCTGATACCCCCATACCTTGAGTAGAGATACACTCTGAGTGGTTCACCACCGAAGTATGTTGGTGTTATTAGTGATAGGTATAGGGATGATAGATTGACCTTAAACGCATCGAGAAGTGTGATACGTGACCCCAAGGTCTTTACTAGGATTCCTGCTCTTAAAGCTATTAGTATCCAGTGTGTGAGCAGTGCCATGTACGCTAGTATTAGGTAGCTAATGCTTAGCTTAGGTACGTGAGAGAGATCAATTATTCCAAGATGCCAAAGCACTATTACCGTAATTACGTTCACTGTGATACCTATGACCAGACCTAGCTCTCTCTCTCGTCTGAGTACTAACTTCATGAGCATCTCTCCTTTCAACTCGTCGTAGTTATGAGGTATAAGAAAAAAGTTTAAAGTACAGGTATTGAGGTGCTTCTGGGTAAGGGACTTTAGTCATGAATATCTTAATTGTTGGAGCCAATGAGATAACGGCTGAGCTAGCTAAGAAGCTAGCTCAGAAGGGTCATTCTGTTATTCTAGTTGGTAGAGATGCTAGCATATGTGAAGAGGTTGCCGCTACTTCTGATGTATTGGTAGTTACAGGTGACTACACGGATTTGGATTTTCTTGAACGTCAGGGTATAGAGTTTAAGCGTATGGATGTTGTTGTCATAGCTACTGGTAGTGATGAGGTAAATTTGATGTTATCTGTCATAGCTAAGAACTTGGGAGCAGATAGGGTTATTACCTTGGTCAATAATGAGAAGATTGAGAGAATACTCATGAGGTTAGGTATTGAGTGTCTCGGTTTTTCCAAGACTATTGCTGCACTCTTAGAGGCACGTGTAGAAGGTAGGAGAACTGTTACTGAGCTTCTTGAAGCAATGGGCTCAGACTATAGGTTGGTTGCTCTTCAGATTGAGGAGGATGATACCAGCGTTGGTAAGAGATTGAGTGAGTTACCTCTACCACCTATGAGCAGGATACTGGCTGTTTTTGATGGTGAGAAGCTCGTTCTTCCTGATCAAGATATCACGATTAAGCCTGGCTCCATAATCATAGCCCTAGTGCACAAGAACCATGTTAGACAGTTCAGGGAGACGTTTAAGTAGGTAGAGGGTTCTCGATGGTGTTTGAGTTTGCTCTCATAACTAAAGAGCAAGGAATTAGCTTACTTATTGTGATAATCACAGTACTAATTATCAGAGTTGGTTTAGGTAAACTCATTACCAGATTGGAGAGGAAAGACGTTATACTACCTTCAACAGCTGATGAGCTTAGGAACGTACTCAATTTATTTACAACTATAATACTTATCATGGCAGCTATCTCAATACTACTCGTACGGGTTTCACAATACATAGCTTATGGTGTGCTAATACTGTTTGCAGTAGCTCTAATATCCATTAGAGATGTCATTGCTAACTACATATCCTACTACGTAATAGTTCTATCTAGAGTTATATCAACGAGAGACGTTGTTCATCTTAGGGATAGTGACATTAGGGGAAGAGTAACTAGGATAACCCCCATGTATACCGAGATCCGAACTGATGAGGGTCACATAGTTAGGATACCAAATTATAACCTCTTGAGAACTCCAATAATGATTTACCGTGGTCTATACAGGATATGTATAATGTTGAGGATAAGGGGTAAGGGTAGAGTTAATGTGAAGGAGATCGAGGATAGGATCAGGTCATTTCTAGAAAGATATGGTGAGATCGATAAGAGTAAACCACCTGAAATAGTGTTATCTGACTTATCAGAGGAAGAGTGCTATATGAGGATCACTGTGTACGTGGCTAATCCAGAGAGAGTTAGCAGAGTTGCTATGGACTTAGTTGAGAGATTGAAGCGAGTACTAGCACCTCTCGAAGTAACAGCACACACGGCTTAGCCAGCTCTGACATAGATATCACCTTTCTTCAATATGTAGCCCAGCCTATTCAGCAATACAAAGAGCTGCTGCTCGCGTTCAGTTAGTACCTTATCTACGTCGGTTACCTTAAGTGGTAATTTCGCTAGAATTCTCTCAATAACTTTCTTCGTCGTTATAACCTCTACATTGAGACCCTCATCACGTAAATGAACTAGCACACCTTCCTCAATCAATCTCTGGAGCTTCTTCTTAGCCTTGATCTCTGATGGGAATACGTAAACTCTATCCTCAATGTACTGGACGAGATCCTCATAGTACTTTCTCACCTCTTTCTTTACCCTTCTTCGCTCCCTAACCTCTAGTAATTCACGAATTTCATCCAGTTTACCTCTTAAAACCTCAATCTCCCCTTCAATAACATCTAACCTGCTTAGAATCTCTCTCAATATCTCACTTTGCTCTAGGAACCTTCTAACTACGTACTCTAAAGCTTCACCCTCACTTCCTAAACCTGCTACCTCCTTAATTATCTTCAGCAACCTGTATCCATCCTCGGTCACCTTAATATCTCTCTCACCAGACATAACTATCATCCAGTGTGAATCTCAACTATATCGCGATCCTGAAGAACATAATCTTTACCAACCCTAAGTACCCTCTTTCTCTCACCTTCAAACCTAATTACCTTTGCATACTTAAAGTTCTCAGCTAACTTCCTGTGAATTCTCTCAGCAACCTCTATCACTGTTGAACCAGATTTCACTAGTAGAGGCTTCTCATCAGGTGCATCACGGTATGGACTCTTCGTATACACTCTAATTAAGTTGAGCGTAGTGAGTATGGTCTTAGCTATGAGCCCTCTATCTAGTCCCTCACCTGTCAAGCTAGAGACCGTGAGTACTGGGTACCTCTCACCAACTACCTTAGTGAACTCCTTGACAATAACCTCATCAGCTATATCGAGCTTAGTTCCAACGACGATAGCTGGCTTATAGACGTACTCCTCAAATATGGCTCTTTCAATGTCATCTAGAGTAGCTTCACCAATTATCCTAACAAGTGCATGATGTATTCTGTACTCGCTAAGTAGCTTCCTCACATCATCTACCGTACAGTCAACTAACTTACCGACAACCTGAATACCACCACTAATCCTTCTCTCGATCTCAACGATAGCTCTTGGCTTATCTATTAGTATGTGTGCTCTCTCAAGTTCACTCTTAAGGATTTCAAATTGTTTCAATGGGTCACTACTCAGATCAACAACGAGCAGCAAACCGTCAGCATTCCTAGCAATTGACATAGCTAAGGTAGTTAGTGTGCTTTCACCGCCGGGTACTATTGATGGTGCTTCAACTAATTGAAAGTACATGTTCTCGAATATGAACATACCAGGTACAGGTAACTTCGTAGTGTAAGGTACATCACTAACCTCAACCTTAGCATTGGTGAGGGCACGAAGGAGAGCACTCTTACCTGAGTTCGCTAGTCCGAGTAGAGCCAGTTGTACATCACCTTCTTTGCCCACGTACAATTTAATTCTCTTAGCACCAGCAGCTTTCCTAACCTTTTCCCTAAGTTCAACCTCTCTTTTTAATTCCGCAATTCTACGTCTAACGAATGAAATCAACTTTTCAGTACCTTTATGCTTTGGAACTGAAGAAAGAAACTCCTGAAGTGCCTTTATCTTCTCCTCTGGAGTCTTAGCTTCCATCACCTTAAGCCACTTTGCCTTAGCCTCTGCTGGTAGATTCGTTACCATTGTGTCGACCTCATGTCTTGTGATTGGGGAGAGAGGGTAATAAAGTGATGTGTGTAATCTCGTTAGGGAGCCACTTGCTACCTACGTTAATAATTGCTGTCGTAGCAGTAGTCTTAGCACTAGTAATTGCGAAGCACTTGAGGAGTTATGTACTCAACATCCTTGAGAAATTTATCTCTTGTCTAGTACCCTATGGTGTTGATCTACACTCATTAGCTCATACTTATGGTTTAGATGCAGTATTCATCCTGAACTACGAAGGTAGTATCATTGAGGCTCTAGCACATGATGATGTGAGTAGAGAAGCTAGTTCTCTCTACATGCTGTATACTGCTGTGAGGGAATTCGATGTTACTGCTAGGGAATTCGTCCTTGATCTTGGTAGGGAAAGAGTTATTGCTATTTCTATCGATGAAGGTGGTAGGTATATTGCATTGGTAAGAACAAGGAGGAGAATTACGAGGAAGTACTTAACTAGGTTGAAGTTCTGTTTGAGGGGTTATGTGAGGAGTAGGGGTTTGGTATGAGTGTAACAGCTAGAGAGTACTGGAGGAGAGTTAGGAGGGTTATTGATGATGCGGATGTTGTGCTTGAGGTAGTTGATGCTAGAGATCCTGAGGTTACTAGGTGTAGAGAAGTTGAGAATACTGTCCGTAGACTAGGTAAGCAACTAATCATAGTGATCAATAAGGCAGATCTAATACCTCGTGACATAGTTGAGAAGTGGAAGGAGTACCTTAGTCAAGAGTACCCTACCGTATACATCAGCGCTAAGGAGAGGAAAGGTACACGTAAGCTTAGGATAGCTATTAAGGCTGTTGCACCTAGATTACCTGTTAAGGTAGCTATTGTCGGGTATCCAAATGTTGGTAAATCAACAATAATAAATGTGCTCAAGGGTAGGTACTCAGCACCAACATCACCTGTACCTGGTTGGACTAAAGGTGAGCAAATAGTTCGCATACATACATGGTTAATAGTAATCGATACTCCAGGTGTCATACCAATACCATCGGAGAACGCTGATGTTGTGTTAAGGTGTATGATACCACCTGAGGAAATAGATGATCCTGTCCCCATAGCACTTGAGCTGATAGGTAAGGTATTGAAGTACACACCAGATGCATTTAAGAACTGTCTAGGAGTTGAAGGTAGTGAACCCATGGAGATACTGGAGAACTATGCAAGGAAGAGAGGTTTTCTTCTTAAGGGTGGTAGATTAAATCTCGAGGAAGCTGCAAGGAGTTTAATTAGGGATTGGCAGAGAGGTAAGCTAGTGTACTACTATGAACCACCACCTAGATAGACGTCATACGTACCTCAGTAAGATACTATCTACCTACAAAGCACTACTCAATATAGACCACACTGTACTCAGAGAGCTACTACCTAGTACCCGCAAGCTAATTATAGTCGATGAAGTACACACCATAGTTAGAGGCATACCTACCTCCATAAGGTTTTGCATCGAAGCTAGTTCTAGAAGATTGTGCATTGTCGAATATAGAAGCGTAAAGCACATTAATCCTACTGAGCTTGACAACCTCATCACCGAAGTCTATGGAAAACTACCAACTGCTATCCTAAGGAAGAAATCTAGACGACTATGGGCTTTATTGAAGAGAGCACTTAAGGAATTAGGTGGAGTAGAGTCTCAAATCTCTATGTATCCTATAGAGTCTTAAAACTGTAATCCACTCAGAAACAACCTTCGGTACAATAACTTCAAGAGGTATACCATGACCAATACCACTACACACCTTATCAATATAGACGTAGACCTTAATCGACTTACCGAGTGGACTACGGTATACGTATATAGCATCTTCATCACGAGAATCTACTATACCAAGTGGCTTATCTGTTATGTAGAACGGATAACACCTACATACTATCGGACGTTCGAGATATATACTACAGCGGTAACCTAGAGGAGTTCTCTCAAGAAATATGCACGAGCCATCTGGTTTAGATCTTAGGTAGAATTTGCCATTTCTTTCCTCAACTACGGGACCGTACTTCATGGTATAGTAGAGTGCCTCATGAGGATAGAGTGGTACCAGAAACTTTATACAGCACTTGCCACATCTAACACAGCGCCAGTACTTTACCCATCTCCATGGTACATACTCATGGGCTACCTCTGTGTTACTCATCTACACCACATCTACTACTGCTGTATGGTGGGTGTGATGTTAGTATTCCATCGGTAATCTCACTATGTGGAAGAGATGGAGGAGTAAAAAATCTATCCTCGTGCACCTACGTAAGTGCAATTTGGATTTACATTATCTGCTGGAAGATTTCTTCACCCTACTTCAACCTGAACAATCCTCTATCAATATTAAGATCTCTATGATTTAATATTCCTGTGATATGTCATGGGTAGTAGGAAGAAGGGAGGTAAACGGAAGAGAGCATACCCCCATAATGAAGATATAGCTGAGGTAATTGTTGAAGTACTATCTAGTAAGCCCTGGATTTCACCACTCGATTTCGTTGATGAAGTGAGAAAGAAACTTGAGGAAAAAGGTTTCTTCACTGGATTAGTTTCTGCTAAACGAATTTGGAGATTGTATAGAGAGATGGTTGAGAAGGGTAGAATAAGTGATGTCTTAGGTGTAGTACCAGGTTATGGTTATGTGAATCCCTATGAAGCATTTGCTGATGAGAAAGGGTCTAGTGAGGAGGTATGAGTGAACTTAGTGTAGCTACAGCACTACGCCATTACTCTCTAGGAAGGCGGGAAGTTCATGTATATTTACCTCTACTTGCTTTCCTGTTGTAAGGTTCTTTACAGCTACTTTACCCAACTTAAGTTCTTTCTCACCAACTATCACTAGAAACTTAGCTCCAATCTTAACTGCGTACTCGAGATTTGCTCTTAGACTTCTCCTCATCACGTCAACTACGCAGGGAATACCATGTTGTCTAAGGAG
>CAZYGV010000003.1:14483-31962 GCA_964647155.1 uncultured Thermoproteales archaeon
CTAAGGAGATTCGCTATCTCCAGACATCTCGGGTATAGACTCATCTTAGGAGTAACTACAGCAGCTATAGGTCTTGGGTAATCAGTTGGTAACTTACCTAACCTTTCAAGAACTTCAATTAATCTCTCAATGCCAATGGCCATACCTGTCGCAGGTAGGTTTGAACCTCCAACAAGCTCTATGAGATCGTCATATCTGCCACCACCTGCAACACTACCTACATCCTCATGTCCCTTCACGTAAACCTCAAATACTGTTCCTGTGTAGTAAGCTAACCCCCTTACAATGCTCAGGTCCAATACTACATTCTTTACATTGTACGATCTCAGTAAGTCAAGTAATGTTTCAATTTTCTCTAATTCAGTTCGAACAGTAGACCCAAAGAGCTTATCGAGAAGCTCAATTTTCTCCTCATTATTACCCTCTATCATCAATAACTCACGAACTTTCTCTATTTTCTCCTTAGGAATACCTAATGACTCCAAACCCTTAACAACGTAGTCAATTCCATACCTATGGTATTTATCTATGTACCTGTAAAAATCCTCACGCAATTCTCTAGGTATGTCAAGTGCATCACTTATTCTGTCGGCTAGTGCTCTACTGCTGAACCTAATCTCAATACGCTCAGACTCAAGACCCGCATCACGAAGTGAGTACCAGGTAACAGCTATTACCTCGGCATCAGCTTCCACATGTGGTGAACCAATAAGTTCGATACCTGCTTGCCAGAATTCTCTTAACCTACCTAATTGTGGTTCCTCATACCTCCAGACAGGTGCTATGTAGTAGAACCTAATTGGTTTAGGTAGGTGAGGCATTGTAGCAACAATCCTAGCTATTGGTGTAGTCATCTCGAATCTAAGACCTAGCTTCCTACCTGCCTTATCTTCAAACCAATAAATTTGCTCCTTAACCTCTAAACCAGCTTTTGCCTCCAGTAGCTCTAGATGCTCGAATGCTGGTGTGAGTACCTCTCCATAACCGAATCTCTCGAAAACGGACCTAATTCTCTCAATAACTACTCTTCTCTTGAAGCAATCAAGTGGTAGGTAGTCTCTAGTACCTCGTGGTCTCTGAAGCCTTATATCTACCATGACGTAACCACCCTACGAACTCAATACATATGGTTACTAGTAATATCATTAATGCTATTATTAGTATTGTGTGTTCAAAGGTTGTAAAGCACTTACCAAGTGCAGGTAGTACAACATCTAGATTAACATTCACATCAACAACACCTCTACATTCATTCGGTAGTGTTATATGGAGTACCTTAACGTAGTCAAGATACCTAATTGTTAGTATGTAAGATCCAGGTGGAAGAGGACCAATTAATTTGTTTGGTCCACTGTAAACTACTCTCAATGTTCTATTATGCATAACTGAAAGAGTTACCCAAAAGTTCCTTAGTGGTGCTGTAATGGTGTTTGCTGTTATTCTTAAGTAGTTGAGAGGTAGTGAAACATTTGCAACCAGAGAACTCCTTAACTCAATGTGCTTAACTACCTTAACTACTCGCTCTATACCGCGGTATTTACATACTACAGTGAAGCAGTACCTTCCAGGTGGCTCATCAACTAGTAGAACAGTATCGACATCTCTATACTTACCTATTGTTGTATTACCTCGCCTAACTGTAACCTCATCAGCTTTAACTAACTTACCAAGGGCATCTCTTATAAAGAGAACCAGTCTGTACCTAGGTACTACAATACTGTACTTACAATCACCATTAACGACTACGTATTTCTTTGCAACAAGAGAGCCTTTGTAGTACGTTAATATCGTGTACCTACCTTTCTCAACTTCAAGACATATCTCAGGACCTGCATTGGTTACATTATATACGACCTTACCGTTCTTCATGAGTACTACCGTGACATTTGCTACCTCTAACTCATGCTGATCAATGAACTTGAGCACTAGGTACGGATTCCTTATTCTGAAGCTGGTCATTAACGATAATGTTGTATTTCCAATCCAGAGAGTACAAGTTACATTCCATACTCCAGGAAAGAGTGGTCTCGGTGTTGCTCTCTCTATTATCTTAGTGCTCTTTGTCACACCCCTCTTACTGACTAAGTAGTACGTTGCTGTTGCTGCCTCCGGTGAACCAATTGGATAGGTTGTGAGCATGTGAAGAATGCTAATGCCCTTAGGTAGTACTATGCTATCGTAGAAGCCGAATACTGTGCCTGTCTTCTGTTCCCTAAATGTTACTTGATAGCATACCTCTGTTCCTGGATGTAGTACCTTAATGTAGAGGATGATGTACTTCGCTGTTACAGGTACTGTATCTTTGACTTCTGTTAGCTCAACAGGTTCAGGTACTAGGCCTATTTCCTTGAAATTGATACCTACCTTGAGGTATGCAATGGGTTTTTCGCTACAGTAGGTTAGCGGTATTAGTACTGTAGTAGCCAGTGCTAGAGGTAGGATGAAAAGTAGTAACCTCAGGATTCTAGCTATGAATTTAGTATGATCAGCGCCGGAAGTAGAGATCATAGATCACTACTCCTGGCCTTCATCATCACTACTCTGTCCTAGATAGTCTACGTCTTAAGTCTTCCACTATACTTTCCCTAATATCGTCTTCATCTTTATCCAATAGCTTCAGCTCCTTCTTAGATATACAGTATTTACAAAGTGGATAAGTTAGTACTACGGTTACGTGGTACTCAGAGCCATCTTCTGATGACTCTACTCTTACCTGTACATTCTTTCTACCAAGGTAAAGACCACAAGCTGGGCAGTAGAGAGGTATCTCAAACTCACTCTCACTCATGCTGAACCCCTTAGCTAAGAACTGTAGTAACACTATAAAACTTACTAATTTATCAACGTACTAGATACCGAGCTTAATCAGTGTCGGAGGGCTTCTTCATCAATCCGCTGTAATACCACTCATCATGACTACCTAGAGCATCTACGTTTACTCAATACTCGGTTCTTAATAAGCTCAAACTCTTCATCACTAACCTCCCTGTATATTGGTTCATACTGACCTCCAACTCTTCTAACACCAACCTTAATGAACTTTCTACCCCTCATCTCTGCATAGAGAGAACAGTAATGAATGAGACAGATTATTGGTTTTCGATCTCTAGGCACTAAACATCTACCATCGCTATAAAATATACATCTACCACCAGGACCAAGATCTAGCCTATACACCTTTACAGGACCAATAACAGTATCAACCCACTTCCAGTCAAGTGGTCTATCAACTAGATGTAGTGGTAGATCCTTAACTTCATTCTCTAAAGCAAAAGCACCGGAATTACGTTCACAACACCAACCACACTCAATACATATCATCCTGTACGAGTTCTCAAGTACATCACTAGGTATCTCAACTAATGCTCTTAAGTCTAGAGGTGTTCCCGGTGATGGTTTGAATACTGGTGCAAGTACATGGTACTTAGGTATGTAGTAGGTACCTATGTAAAATTTCTTCAGTTTAGCACCTACGTACAGTAGGAAGTAGTCCCACTTAGCTTGTCCTGTTGGTTGACGAAGCATGTAGTACTTAGCCACTAAGTTTCTACACCCCTCTTAACTTCTTGATCATGTCTGTAAGTGGTAGTTGTGTTGTTGCAAGCGGTATGCCTTCACGTCTAGCTATCTCTACACCTAATTCATCAGGTTCCTTAATTCCATGAAGCACCACTAGTACCGGTCTAAGACCTGAGATGGCCATCATAGCCTTGATTGCTACTAGTGGAGATCTACCATAACGTACATTGGTGAAGATAGCCGCTCTCTGCGTACTTCTACCATATAGTCTAAGGTATTCATAGGAGGGTACCTCTAGAACCAACTTCATGCTATCAACTACTGTATAGCCGTAGACATGAATGCCGCTAAATTCCTTACCCACGTGAAGCGTAGCATTGATTACACTACAGAATTCACCAATGGTAATTGGTTTCGTGAACTCTCTCATATCTAGTACTGCTCTCCTAAATGCTGAGCTAACGCCGATGACGACACTAGCTAACTCATTGATCTTCCTACCACCCTTCTCCAAGTCGATAGTTATCAATGCCTCAACAAATCTCTTAATGAAGTGTGATCCAGGTGACTTTCTCCTACAGCTCTCGTAGTCACTTATGACGGAGGGTAAGGTACTCATTTTCGTAGCTACTTCACTTTGAGATATCCCAAAGTACTCTCTCCAATACCTCATTCTCCTACCAGGTTCATCAGAGAGGACTATGTCACCAGCAATGAAGGTAGCAATCTGCTTAGCTAGAACTTCCGACACCTACACCACCTACAAGTAACATAACCTGAGTCCTCAGTCATCATTTACCGAGGTAGTAAAACATATATTTTCGTGATTAACAGGGTTTTAGCGGTGATGAAGCTCGAAAGGGGAATAATTGATGTTCGGACCGGGATTGCTGATTCCTCACTAATGCGTGTACCGCCTCTCTGCTCTGTGATGAGTCCTAAACACGCAGATTAGTGAAGAGACCACGCAGGGCTGAGAAACTACTTGTATTATGCCTAGGGAAAATAGGTTAGAATCTCTGCTCAAGTCCCTATTCGATCTCTCATTGCAGCTGAATTTACGTAATGTGATTCGCTGTAACGATACATTAGTGGTTATTCTCGAAGCTTCCTGTCTCGCCTTCTCGCTAAGTAGCTACGTGAAGTTACTACGTGAGTTGGTTCCACTATGCTGTTCTAATGTTGAGAAGCTGATTGCAGTTATCCTGTACCCCCGTTCTGATACTGTGATTCACGGTACCCTATCTAGTATCGATATCGTGCATACTGTTAGCAGTGTAATCGTTGTTAAGCTCTCTTCAACCTGTAATGATACAAATACGGTGATTAGCTTTAGGGTTGATTTGTCCTGTGAAGAAGGTGAAGGAGTTAGCGATCTAGTCTCTAGCTTGAACTATCTAGTTGGGTCAATGCTATACTGCTACACTAGAAATCTAGGTAATCTACGTCCAGATGTGAGAGGCGTCCAGTATCTCAATCTCACTACCAATGTAACACCTCATAACTCAACTGCTGTAATCACTATATCCTGTCGATGTAGTGTAGATCTCCTCGATTACGTAGTATCTACACTCTACGAGCAGTATCTCGATAACCTAAGGAGAATGATCGATATCTTGTGTAAGTTACTGAATTCTCTAACTGATCTACGTAGATTGCTCATGGATATAGTACGTTACGTACGTAACCTATCATCAATCCTCGACCATGCTTCATCATTGGGATGAGAGTGAGTTTAAGGCTCTCTAAACCTACCCTTTAGAAACTACTTTTTCTTGGAGTACATGTCTACGTGTAGCGTAGTTGGAGAGAAGATTAGGATAAGTAGGAGGGATTTAGCTGCTTTAGTTGAGGTTATAAAGGAAGCTGAGTACATACATCCTAGTCAAGAAGCTAAGCGTAGGATATTTCGTAGGTACGGTATATTGGGTACGACTAAGGATAGGATACTGACAGCAATATTCTACAAGGTAATGAGGAGGCTAGGTATTGTTGATAAGATAATTATCAGAGCTACAGGACTGCCCAACGTCTACATCCTCGATCCATGGCTACGAGCAGCACTTAGACTGGCTACGTACCTACTGGTTCTCAACGATCATCCTCTATCAGATAGCTTACTTCATGAGTTGAAGTATGGTGTAGCTAAGTTCTTAACTGAGGTTACACATCCATACGTTGGTACTTGGTACTGGGATCTAGTTGATAGGACTTTGATGAATTTTAGGTATGTACCGGAGAACGAGATTGAAGAACTTGAGCTGAAGTACAATCTACCTGCTTGGTTCATAGAGAGGGTGAGGAATTTGCTTGGACCTGAAGAGGCAGAGGAACTGTTTAAGAAGTACAACAAGAAGCCTCTCATTAGTTTGAGAGTTAATACGTTGAAGGCTACTGTTGAGGAAGTTATTAAGGAACTGAGGAGAATGGGTAAGGAACCTATTGTCAGTAAGTACGTACCTACTGTTGTCAAGGTCAAGGGACCGTTTAAGTTCGATGAGTGTAGGTTAGTACGTGAGGGTAAGATCATATCCCAGGAAGATGCTTCAGCAGCTGCTTCAATAATTCTTGACCCTAAGCCTGGTCATGTTGTTGTGGATATGTGTGCTGCTCCTGGTGGTAAGACATCACACATGGCTGAACTGATGAGGAATCAGGGTAAGATCTATGCCTTTGATGTGGATGAATTCAGGATAAATAAGATGAGAAATGTATTGAAGAGACTTGGTGTTAAGAATGTCGAGATCTATCATGAAGATGTCTTGAAAGCACCTAAGATACTTGGTGAAGAATTTGCAGATAGAGTACTTCTCGATGCACCCTGTTCATCAAGTGGAACACTCCATAAGTATCCCGAAGTTAGGTGGAGACTTAGATTGGAGAAAATTAGAGAGATTTCTGAGATGCAGCTTAAGATGCTTAGAGTCGCTATTCGATTAGCTAAACCTGGTGGAAGAATTCTGTACACCGTGTGCAGTATCTTTCCGGAGGAGGGTGAGGAGTTAGTTAGGAAGATATTGAGGGAGTTCGATGGATACATAAGGTTAATTCCACTAGATGGTCCCTTTGACCCAGGTTTTCTACCTGGTACCATGAGAGCTTGGCCACATAGACATAACACTGTTGGTTTCTTCTACGCTCTATTTGAGAAAGTTAGGCCTTTGAAGTAGTGCTTTCCTTGTGATGAAGCAACTAGGGGCTGATCGATGATGTTTCCTCTGGCTTCCTGATCACTTAATCAATTCCTTCAGCGTCTCAATAGTTTTGTCTAGAGTACCTGTGATGGTTACCTTCTTGGTCGCTTCATCCAGTATTCTGAGTTGACCATAGCTGTAGAGTATGCGGTAGGCTTTCTCCCCTATCTTTACACGAATGTAGTAGGGGTACTCGCTTATCTCAGCATCCTTAAACAGCTCTTTGATCTTCTTTACTAGTTCACCCTTTATTTCAGACCATGCACTCATCTTCTCTACCTCAAGTCATTGAGGAAAACAACTAACTTACATATTTTTCGAACCGCCAGTACTAACAGGGATTGTTTATGAGAATTGTTGAGCTACTTCTGGGTCTTCAGCGTATAAAGGAGGTATGGAGTAACTTACCTAAGGTCATAGACCATACATTGCTAGATCCCTCCGCTCCTTTAGATGTTGTGACTAAGGAGTGTGAACGAGTTAAGGAGTACGGATTCAGAGCTTTCTGTATAAGTCCACATTACGTACCTCATGTAGTTAAGTTGTTGAAGGGTAGTGGTGTTAGAATTTGCACTGTTGTCGGTTTTCCACATGGTTACCAGGTTACTGATGTTAAGGTTTTTGAAGCTAGGAAGTACATGGAGTTAGGTGCAGATGACATAGACATGGTGATTAACATACAAGCTCTAAAGAGTGGTAACTGGAAGTACATTGAGGAAGAAGTTAAGGCTGTTGCTGAGGTTGTCCATTCATGTGGAGGAGTACTGAAGGTAATTATCGAGACAGGTTACTTAAGTGACGAAGAGAAGAAAAGAGCTACTGAAGTTCTCTCACGTGCAGGTGCTGATTTCGTTAAGACTTGTACAGGTTTTGGACCTGGTAGGGCAACAGTTCACGATGTATCACTGCTAGCTCAGGTGGCTCATAGCCATGGCCTCAAGGTTAAGGCTGCAGGTGGTATTAGGCACCTTGAAGATGCTCTTGCACTAGTGGCTGCTGGTGCTGATGTTCTTGGGACCTCAGCAGGTATAAGAATTGTCGATGAGTGGAAAACTGCTAGGCAGAAAGTAAAGCTCTAAGTGTCACTCTAACTACGCTAGACACGATCTTCGGGAGATCTCTGAAGTTCAGTACCGTGAAGAGAGTTTCGTATCCACCAACCTTAATGGCACTTGACGTAGGTAGGTAACCCAAGTACGAATCAGCATAACACACTAGGGTACAGTTTAATTGCTTCAATGCTAGTGAGTACTGTGCAAACATCTCGTACGGTACAAATGTTAGAGCTACATCACCTAGTGCTAGAGCTATGTGACGTACTTTAACTACCTTAGAAACTCTACGAAGTACATCGTGGTACTTCTCCAGAAGTTCAAGAGCCAATAACTCATGTCTCAACTGTATAGGTACCTCCCTCAACCTCCCTACCTTCTCTTCTAGAGAACGCTTCCTCTCGAGAACCTCATCAATCTCAGGTATACTAGTACCAACATCTAATTCCTCAACCTCAACACATAAGTGCTCAGTAGGAAGTTCCAGAGCTGTTTCAGAGAAGAGAGCTGTAGCTACCGTAGAGCCAAGTACATAGCCTATTCTCCTAGCTTCATCAACCCCCCTACCTCTCCTAGTAAATCTAGTAGATACATCACCACAAGCACCAGTAAACCACATGACCTCACAATTGAATAAATTACGTAGGTACTCCCTCACGTAGTACGTGAAGTCACCACTGTAGTAAGCATTCTCAGGACCCAACACAGTTGGGTGACAGCCATACACTATACACAGCAAATCCAAATCTCTAGCTCTAAAGCAAATCACCGTAACCTCCCTATCTACAGGACCTGAGGGGTCTCTCCTATTAGCAGCAACACCACATTCAACTCTATACAGCTTAATCCAATCAACCCTATGAGTTTCAGTAACCTTCTCAAACAGTTCCCTAAGTACCTGTCTAAGCTGTGGATAGAACCCGCTCAAAAGCTCTCTATCAGTAGATGGATCAACGCTGAAGATCCTGTAGAATGGATCCTCAAGATCTAGCATAGGGCCAGAGTGGGTATGAGTTGCTGTAACTACACAGTAGTCGCAATCAATTACTTCCTTACATGTACTAACTACTAAGTTTCTGATAGCTTCCGATATGTGGAGAGCATCTAGTGAAACCACTGCTACTCGCTTATCACCTAGCTCAATAAGTAGGGTAGATAACTCTAAGGTATCTAGAAAACCTCTCGACTTGATGTTCCTGTAATTCCTCTCCAGATATCCAGCAAGAGATAGGTTGATCGGTGGTTTAAGCCCTGTTCTTGCATACCCAATGTTCAAGTTCAACCCCTAAATCCTTCCTACTGAGAAGATTTATGAAATTGATGCAGTTTCTCAGAGCTGAACAAGAGGTTACTACGTGCTATGTGGTTACTGGCAATTCACTTACTGGCATCACTGTAAAACGCGCAACCTAAGCTGTAAGGGAAATTAAAAGCATTATTGATAGTAAGATAACAATCGTTGAGGGTAAGGTATATTGTACTGATATTTTTGAGAAACCTTGACACTAGGAATTAGCTAGAACAGATGCTGTGGAGTTCTACTTCTGCTTCTAGGACTTCGATGAAGTACAGCAAGTATAGTCAGTAAGTTAGTTAGGTTGTCCATGAGGTAAGCTCATTGCTATGAACTGCATTTGTACTACCGTCAGAGAGGTGTTAATGAGAATATTATCAAGTAATGGTACTTATATACAGGATGACCAAAGCAGACACACATCGTATAGGTAATGCAAGATGAGACGGAGTGGTACTACCTGAAAAACATCATGGACTTCTCGGTAGCTACCAGAGGTAGAAGATGCATGGAGGAGTTATTATGTCAGATCTCTGGTGATTCACAGTGCATTAGCAAATGGCTAATGTCGGTATACCACCTCTCCTCTGACAATTGTAGCTACTACATTCAGTTCCTCATTTAGTACCGTCAGGTTAGCTACATACCCCGTATCTATCCTACCACGTCTTTTCTCGCCGAGTACAGCCGCTGGGTTTACGGTAACCATCCTAAGCACCTCTCGTAGAGGGAGCTTAGTAACCTCAACCATGTTCCTAATAGCTCTATCGAGAGTTAGCGTGCTACCAGCAAGGGCACCAGTATCTTTCAATCTACTAATACCTCCTTTCACAACTATAGGCAGATCACCAAGTACGTACTCACCATCGGGTAGCCCTGTAGCTGCAATAGCGTCAGTTATAAGAATTACCTTGTCGATCGGCTTACACCTAGTGACAAGTCTTATTGCTGTTGGATGGAGATGTATCAAATCAACTATCAGCTCTACATACACATCATCTCTCTCAAGTGCAGCACCTACAATACCGGGTTCGCGGTGATGAAATCCTCTCATAGCATTGAACAGATGCGTACAAAGAGTTATACCAGCGTCAAATGCTCTCATAGCTTCTCCATATGTAGCATTAGTGTGAGCAGCAGCAACTACGAGACCAAGTTGCTTAGCTCTCTCGATAAACTTGAGAGCATTTGGGAGTTCGGGCGCAATAGCAACAACTCTTAAAGTACCTTCTGAAACTCTGTACAGTTCCTCTAGTTCACCTATATCAGGTTTCCTCAAATACTTTGGATTGTGCGCCCCCTTCTTCTCTGGATTAACGAAAGGTCCCTCTAGATATAGACCAAGGATCTCCGCACCTATGATCTTATCTCTGGATCTCTTAACAGCATCCTTTACATTTTTAGCAATTTCGAGCAATCTGTCCCTTGGCGCAGCTACATTAGCTAATAGAATGGCTGTAACCCCATGTCTGGAAACCCCTCTACCTATTTCGACTAGATCCTCTACTGTACCTAGTGTTGTATCGTGACCTCCATATCCATGTATGTGTATGTCTATGAAACCTGGTACTATGATGTAATCACTGAAGTCAAACACCTCATAGCTACTCGGTACTCTATCTGCTGGTACTAAGCCCTCTATATAACCCTCACTAACCAATACAGCATAGTTACGGTATTCAGTCTCCGGTGTTAGCACCTTAGACCCAATAAATGCTCTTTTCACTACCACACACCTCAACTAAAGTGGTTTAATAACTTTGAAGTACTTACTTAGGTACCTTCTATTGTACTCTACTCCCCCAGGAACATTAGCACTCATCCAAATCTCTGGTTCAATTCCTCTCTCAAGTAACTTTTCAACAGTTCTAATCGTAAGTAGTTGAACAATGAAGGAGTTCACTATCGTAGATACTGGAGCTATCTTCTGTGGTAAACCCTTTACCTCGTACACTGCATCACCAATAGGAACCTTATTGTCAATAACTACATCGGCTACTTCAAATAATCTCTTACCAAGTGGATTATCTGGTGTTACAGATTTCGAATATTCAGTTGATGTTATCGCAATGACCTTGATACCTCTCTTTCTCGCTTCATAAGCCATCTCTACAGGTACAGCATTCTTACCAGAGTTAGATACCACTATGAGAGTTGAACCTGTCTCAACACCATAGTAGTCTAACAATACCCTAGCATATCCACTCAACCTCTCGATTCCTGTACTCTTGATAGCTCCGTTTAAACCAGATATTGAGAGATCGAGAAGCGGGTATATTGGTACTAGTCCACCAGCTCTATAGAACATCTCCATAGCTATCATCATTGAGTGACCTGTACCAAATATGTAAATAAACCTACCACTAGCTATGGTCTCAACCATGCAATTTGATGCCTTCTCAAGATTATCCCTCTCTTCTTGAATGATTTTCTCAAGAATACTCACAACTATGTTCAAAAACCTCCTATAGCTCTCCACAGAAGATCACCAACTATAGTAGGTGCTTAGTGAACTATAACACAGTTAACCTAAGTAAAACTAGAACATTATAGTGAATGTCTCAAACTCACCTCTCGTCTCCTCCCACTTAACCTCTATAGACTCAACAATGGCTAACGGAGGACCTTTCCTTGCAACCTCAATCAATCTTTGAATAGAAGTCTCATCACCCTCAACCACGATCTCAACTTCTCTACCACTTGGTAAATTCCTAACATAACCTCTCAATCCAAGCATCTTAGCATGTCTATAGATGAAATACCTAAAACCAACACCCTGAACTAATCCCTTGACAATAATCCTAGCTCTTCTAACAACCATACCACTACCCACCTCTCAACAAATTAACTACTGAGAACATAGCTAAGAGAATCCTAATAATTACACTGATCAAGATACCGAGCATGAGTGCTTTAAGGAGTAAACCTCTCGGAATACTGAACTTACCCAGCTCTAGGTCACTCCTCTCATAGTTTAGACCACGAATCAGTACGACAGGTATGGATTCACCGGTTTGCCCCATCAAGAGAGCAGCAGTAGCACATAATTCATCGGCAATCAAGTCAACACCACCATACTTAGGCTTACCAAATCTATCGCTCTCACCGAACTTTGCCGTAACAGGGACTATACCTGAAGCGCCAATGGCTATGTCTAGTGAGCCAACTCTGAGAACAAATCCTTCAGTATCACTCAGAATAACTGCAACGTCACAGCCAGTTAGCTCCCTTATCCTATTCCTAATCTCCCTAGCAACTTTATCTGGATCTAATGGTGGTAAGCAAGCATAACCCAAAGGTACGTTTGATGTGTCTATTCCAGCATCTGTAGCTACCCTGTATCCAACATCAACAATCATAAGGTACTTATCACTCTCAATGACTCTTAATGCTCTATCCTTATTACGGGATATATTGCTCAAAATTGATGAATGCCTAAGCAGTATATGTGCAGGAAAAGCACCTAGAACACGTTTAGAGTTTCTGAGTATTAGCTCTACCTCCCATGCTGGTTTACCGAGGATTCTAGCTATGATCTTAGCCTTAGTACTTGGCCTAATATCACTGATCTTTACTAGTAGACCCATAGCCTTAGAAACTATCTTTGACGTTACCACAATGACATCACCATCTCTAATACCAATACCAAGTCTATTAGCTGACTCCACGATGATTTTAGCTAAATCAGTACCTGGAGTGATTTCAGGTAAAGGTATTCCAAATACCTCCAGTTTCCTAACGACCATAGAAATCCCCAGATTTCTCAGTAGTTGGTTTATATACACCTATCACATATCGACTTAGGAAAAGTATTATAAGTAACATGTGATACACCTCACAAAACTACTTAAGGTGACTCTCATGCCAAGTGAGAAAGTTCTTGAGATAATTAACTCTGTAAAAGCTGAAGGTAGGAAAGTACTAACATTCTATGAAGCTATGAGGCTAGCTTCTGAGTACGGATTACCGGTACCGAGAGTATTTCTCGCAAAGGATCCAGATGAAGCTGCTGAATACGCTAAACAAGCGGGTTTCCCTGTTGTGCTCAAGATAGTTTCACCAGACATAACTCATAAGTCAGATGTTGGTGGTGTTGTTGTTGGATTAAATAGTGAAGAGGAGGTTAGGAAGTCATTTACAGAAATCATGGAACGAGTGAAGATTAAAGCACCAAATGCTAGAGTTCACGGAATATGCATACATCACATGGCCCCATATGGAAAAGAAGTCATCATTGGTGGTATCGTTGATGAAACCTTTGGTCCAGTAATAATGTTTGGCCTTGGTGGAATCTTCGTTGAAATACTTAGGGACGTAACATTTAGATTAGCACCATTGACTAGAGAAGAAGCTTGGGAAATGATCGAGAGCATTAAGGGTGCACCCATACTAAAAGGCTATAGAGGTGAACCACCAGCAGATCTTGATGCACTCGTAGATACCATGGTCAAGGCATCTCAAATGCTCAGTGATCTGGCTGATTACGTTCATCAACTAGACCTTAACCCAGTGTTTGTATACGAGAAGGGTAGAGGAGTTAAGATAGTTGACGTCAGAGTAGTGCTCAAGTAAATTTACTCTCTTCCTTCAAGCTCCTAAACTCCTCAAGTAAGTACTTTGTTGAAAATACGTACTGGGTTGTTGTCCTTAACTTTTTTCTAACCTCACATAGCTGAGATCTGTACAAATACATAGCATCTACTTTCTCAGGTCTAATACCTAGTACCTTAGATATCACCTCGACTTCAAGAGCACCTCTAACGATACCAACTAACTCACTAAAAGATGGATCTACTTCTATTAGTATTGGGAGGAGAAGTTCATTGGCTCTATCCTCACCAACGATACTGAGTAAGTACTCCAATTCTCTCCTCTTAAAGACATGTACTCTACCATCTCTACACAGCACATGGGGAATATCTTCCTCTAGTAATTGTTTCAACGTCTTTCTTCTCTGAGGTAGATGAGCATTAGCTATTCTAAGCTCCTCCTTAAGATACTCCTCAAGAAGTCTATAGTCTCGATCATCCACTACGCTATACATTAACTACCTCTCCTCCTACTTAGAATAACCTTGATTCTCTTTAACCTAGCTTTATCCTCCCTCTCCCTCTCCTCAAACTTCATTCTTAAGTACTTGATTGTTGCCTCAATTCGTGGTATAACAATGTATTCGAGAGCATTGACTCTCCTCCTCATTCTAATAATCTCCAGAGATAGTTTCTCCATTGTCTTCTCAAGCTCTGCTAACTCAATGAGTTCAGGAAGTAGTTCCCTACATGTCCTAACTGCGTCATCTATGTAGCTAGAAGTTATGTAGAGTGGATATAATGGTGGTTTCACCCTAGATTCAAGAACTGGTACGGAAAGTCCTAAGATGTTCCTCGTAGCGACCAGTACGGTCACGTACCTAGGTAGTATGGAGGCAACACTCTCACAAACCTCTAAACCATCCATACCTAGTGCTAGAGATATTTTATCATATGACTTAGCAAGCAGCTCAACAACTCTACTCCTCTTCTCTATTGCTTCTCTAGCATGTACTAAGTACTCGTTAACTAACAGGGATAATCTATCCTTGAGTATTCTATGTATCTTCCTTGCAAGTGCTAGTCTCCTTCTCAAACGAATGAGCTCTATCTTAGTTGGTCTGACTCTGAGTAGACGAAGTGTATGAGCCAGTTTCTCGACCTCTCTTATACTTTGGATGGTATCTTTCTATTAGCTCAGGTCTAATTAGTTTGAGTTCTTCCTCTGGTAGCATAGCTAGTAGATCCCAAGCTAGATCTAGAGTATCTTCAATGGATCTTCTCTCGTACTCTCCCTGATTGATGAACTTCCTTTCAAATACGTCAGCAAACTCTAGGTACTTCTTATCCCTTGGGCTTAATGCCTCCATACCAACAATAGACGCTATCTCCCTTAGGTGACATCCCTCAGCATATGCTGCATAGAGCTGTCTAAATACATATGGGTGATCTTCTCGTGTCTTTCCTTCACCAATCCCTTCCTTCATTAGTCTCGAGAGTGATAGGAACACATCAACTGGTGGGTAGATACCCTTTCTCTGTAGGTCTCTAGACAGCACTATCTGTCCTTCAGTTATGTAACCTGTGAGGTCAGGTATTGGGTGTGTTATGTCGTCATCTGGCATTGTTAGTATTGGCATTATCGTTATTGAGCCTTTCTTGCCCCATATTCTACCTGCTCTCTCATATATGGTAGCTAGGTCTGTGTACATGTAACCTGGGTAACCTCTCCTACCTGGAACCTCCTCTCTCGCTGCAGATATCTCTCTCAGTGCCTCACAGTAGTTTGTCATGTCTGTGAGTATCACTAGTACATGCATATCGTGATACCATGCTAGGTACTCAGCTGCTGTTAAAGCTGCTCTTGGAGTTGCTATTCTCTGAATGACAGGATCCGCTGCTGTGTTTATAAAGACTATTGTCCTATCTAGAATACCTGCCTCTTTGAAGTTCCTTATGAAGAATGCTGCATCATCATATGTAACACCTATGGCTGCAAAGACTACAGCAAACTTCTCCTCCTTACCTCTTACAGTTGCTTGTCTTACTATCTGTGCAGCTATCCTATTGTGTGGTAGTCCTGAACCTGAGAATATTGGTAACTTCTGACCTCTAACAAGTGAGTTAAGACCATCTATAGCTGATATACCTGTCTCAATGAATTCAGAGGGGGGCATCCTTGCAGCCGGATTGATTGGTGCACCGTTGATATCTAGGTACTCTTCAGGTACTACTGGTGGTCCATCATCTATTGGTCTACCGAGACCGTCAAAGATCCTACCCAACATATCTAGCGATACAGGTAGCTTAAGGGTTTCTCCCCTAAATCTTACACGACACTTCACCATATCGACTTCGCTTACACCACCAAACACCTGAATCACAGTGACATCTTTACTAACATCAATTACTTGACCGTACCTTACTTCACCACTACCTAGCTCAACCTCAACTATCTCACCGTACTTAACACCTGGAACCGTTTCAACGAGTAGTAGAGAACCCTTTGTAGCTCTTAGAGATGAGGTTTCCCTATAGTATAGAGGTACCTTAGGTACCTCTACAGCACCCATACTACCTAACACCTCCAGCACCAAACTTACTACTCAATTCCATGAACTCTCTCTCAAGCTCCTTCTCATACTCCTTAACCTTCTCAACAACTTCTTCATTACTCATGAACTTCAACCTAGCTATAGCCGTCCTAATGGGTAACTTCCTGATTTCAGCAACAGGAATACCGGAATCAACAGCTTTTACACCATGTTCATAGAACTTAATGATTATCCTCAACATGGAGTACGTCTTCTCAGGAGCTGAGTAACAGTCAACTGGATCAAAGGCATCCTGCATCAAGAAGTCTTCTCTAATCATCCTAGCAACCTCAAGAACTAACTTATCCCTCTCAGGCAGTACCTCAGGACCAACTAACCTAACAATTTCCTGCAACTCAGCTTCCCTCTGAAGTAACTCCATAGCCTTATCTCTCAAGTACCTCCAATCCTTACCAATTTTCTCACCCCACCACTTCTCAACAGTATCGACATAGAGACTATAGCTGATTAACCAGTTAATTGCTGGGAAGTGCCTCCTATTTGCTAGAGCTACATCAAGAGCAAAGAGACACCTAACGATTCTGAGTGTGTTTTGCGTAACTGGTTCACTAAAGTCAGCACCTGGTGGTGACACTGCACCAGCTATCGTTACTGAACCTATTCTCCTCGGATTACCTAGACACACTACCTTACCTGCTCTCTCATAGAATGAAGCTAGTCTAGATCCTAGGTAAGCAGGGAATCCCTCTTCACCAGGCATCTCCTCTAACCTACCACTAATCTCCCTCATTGCCTCTGCCCATCTCGATGTTGAGTCAGCAACTAGAAGCACATTGTAGCCCATGTCCCTGAAGTACTCAGCAATTGTAACACCTAGGAATACACTGGTCTCTCTAGCTGCTACAGGCATGTTCGATGTATTTGCTATGAAGATGGCCTTTTCTCTGAGAGGTCTTCCAGATCTTGGATCTCTTAACTTGAGGAAGCTGTGAAGTGCATCAGCCATCTCATTGCCTCTTTCACCACAACCAACATATATGTGGATCTGTGCATCAGCCCACTTAGCGAAGGTTTGTAGTAGAACTGTCTTACCTGTACCGAAACCTCCAGGTACAGCTGCTGTACCACCCTTAGCTAATGGAAATAACATATCTATAACCCTGACTCCTGTTATTAACGGCTCATCTGGATCAAGTCTCTGTACATAGGGTCTTGGCTTCCTTATAGGCCACAGCTGGTACATCTTGACCTCATACTTCTCACTACCATGCTCTACAACAACTACAGGTTCCTCAATTGTGTAATCACCTTCAGGAACAACCTCCTTAACAACACC
>CAZYGV010000004.1:0-24463 GCA_964647155.1 uncultured Thermoproteales archaeon
TGATGTCTTGTCTAGGTATGGTTTCTCTACTCAGGTTCAGGGTAGGATTCAGGGTGCTTCTGGTGTTGAGCATGTGTTCGATGTTGTTGCTGTTGGTAGGTTTGATGATCGTGAGCTGAGGCTGTACGTAGATATCTGCCCTAGTGCTGATGCGGCTAGTACTGCGCTGTCTTCTCTCTTCGGTAAGTCACTCGATGTTAGGGGTGATGCCTTCATACTTATTCACCCGAGTATTGGTCGTGCTCTGGATACTAGTGCTACTCAGAATCTCTACGCTATTGACTTTTTGAGGATTAGTGAGATTGGTGAGAAGTTTACTCTCTTCATTGAGTCTCTTCTAGAGGAGAAGGGTGTTAAGAGGAGGGAGGGAGTTGAGGTTAAGCGTGAAGAAGTTAGTGTTGAAGTTAAGCCTGAGGTTAAGGTTGAGGAGGTTACAGCTGTACCTAAGCTAGAGGAGGTTCTACCTAAGTTCACAGAGTCAGCACAACCTGTGAAATCGGTTGTTGAGGAGAAGGTTAGTGAGGTTGAGGAGAAGAGAGAGGTTAAGGAATCGGAGATTCCTGAAGTACCGGCTATTAGTGAGTTAGTGGATTCTGTACTTAAGTATGTCAGGGGGTTGGTTATTGAGTATGGTGGTGCTAGAGATGTATTTGGTGATATAGATTACGGTGTTTGTGAGAGGATTGTTCGTGAGGTTACTGCGAGAGGATTGAACTTCTCTATCGAGTATGTTGATGGGTCGTACTACTGCGTTTGTCTATCTCCTGAATGCTGTGTTATTGCACGTGTTGACCCTAGTGGTGATGTTGAGAAGGTATCTACAATGATTAGAGATCTCTGTGATTCTATTGCTAAGTGGAGGAGAGCAATTAGCCTATTGGGGATGCTCTGACAGAACCCTAAGATATCTCACCTATCTCGCTATTGGTATCAGCAACCTAACCAATGGTGGTAAGATCATGTAGTAGAGTACTGTTGCGGTTGATAGCATTATAAGTATGTGTGGTATACCAAGTACAGCTCGACCCCTCAATATCCTACCGATTATAGCACCTGAGATAACACATTGAACTAGTAGTCCGAAGTGTAGTAGTGATGCTGCCTCCTCAGTTGTTATGGCAACTTGTAGGAAACCACCTGCTTTTGCTGCCATGGTCTCTATTGACTCTACAAATCCATACACTATAAGTGCTCCAACGAGGACATAGATGTAGGTTATCATGTAGAGGAGTGAGACATATGGTTTCAATCTAGTTCTCTTCTCTGTTTCAAATGCTCTTATTGATGACATTACATTGGCAGCTGTATGCAGTACCTGCACTACTCTACCTCCACTTCTATATGCCTCTATGAGGATAGTTACGAATCTCCTAATTACTGGTGTTGAGAATTTCCTTGAGAGATACTGTATTGCTTCTTCAAATGTCTTACCCAGTAGTATTTGGGATACGACATTCCTCATCTCTAAGCTCAATGCACCGTACCTACCTCTAGCAATTACCTCTATAGCTCTTGGTAGAGGAATACCTGATGCTACTGTATCTGCTAATGCTCTCAGTGCTATTGGTATGTTCTCCTCTATGTTACTTACATACATGTCGTTTATGTACATGACGATAGCTAGTGGTAGAATTGATAAGCTAAATCCTATTGTCATTAATGTGTTTAGTAGAGGGTTTACGATTAGTGGTATTGGTAGGTGTTTTGATACTATTTCAATACCTTGTCTTCTCAGGTGTGGTAGTACGATCATGAGTGGTATTACTATGACTAGGAGTAGTAGTGCTAGTGCTGATGTCGTGAGTAGTATTACGAGGTTTTTACCTCTTAACTCTATGTACTTAACCATGGTTACAGACTCGATATTACTGTATCCACTATGAGGTACATAGCTATTCCGAGAATGGGTATGAGTATGAATATGAGTAGTGTGAGTAGTGCTGGTACTGGTATTGCTAGTCCTGCAAATCCTAGTGTTGGGGTTATGGTTCCCATGACAACTAGCATTACTATGAGTAGTAGTGGTAGTACGACAATGATCACTACGTAGATCTCGACTATTAGCGATAGGGTATTGAGTGTGCTTCTCATGTTCTCAATTTTCTTCCTAAGCAAGCTCTCTAGTACGAAGTTTGCGTAGCTTGCTATGTTTCCCGTTGTCCTGATGGTATCTACTAGACCTTTTAGGAACTCTGCAAGTGATGGTGATGGTGTATGCTCTGTAGCTACCTCAAGTGCTCTCACGATGCTTAATCCAAAAGCTCTTACATTCCTCGTTATTCTCCTAAGTTCATACCTGATAGCACTAGACACCTCTATTTCAGATACCCTCTCAATAATTACATCAGGTCTCAAGTTAGCTGCTGCTAAGGTAACTATACACGCTACAGTGTATACGAGATTTTGCTCAATTTCTCTCCTCCTCTTATGTACTCTGTAGAGTGGGTACAGTACTCTAATCAAGATTGCTAGTGAAGTGGCTGCTACTGTCAGTGATAGTGATGAGGCTAATCCTGCAGGTATGCTGGATCTGAGAAGTAGTATATGTAGTAGTGCGGAGATGGTTAGTGTTGATACTGCTGTAGCCACTATATACCTTATCGATTTATCCACGTATGCTATGAATGGTTCCTCAACACCACTCTTCAAGTAGTACCTATGTAGTGAGGTCATGAATCTGCCTATGAATGAATTTGCATCCGAATTCACTAACCTATCTCTTAAGTTTTTGAGCAATGTATCACCTCCTAGGGTAGTGCTTTTGCAGCTGCTCTTAGGTAAACTAGTTCAGGTCTGTAGTAGTACTCTCTGATTACCTTACTAACAGTAGCGAAATCCCTTAACTTCAACTCCATGAGTGTTTTCAGGATTGTAGCTCTTCTCTTGAGTTCCTGCTCTATATGTGTTGGGTGTATGAACTTAACCTCTGCAATTCTCCTAAGTACTACACTATCACCGATTTTCTCATGTTTATCACCGAGGGGTGTCCATCTGAAGATATCTCTAATCTTGACGTTACCTTTCTCATCAACATCCTCAACTTCACATATTCTGACAACTCTCCTCACAATTCTATCACCTAGCTTAACTCTGGATATGTGGATGAAGACGTTAGCTAGTGGTATGAGTATCGGTGGTATGTTCATGGGTTTCGTGAGTAACCTCCTTATAGCGTACTCGATGGACTCAGCATGCATGGTGCAGAGACCTGCGTGACCTATAGCTAGCGCTTGAAATAGTACGAATGCTTCTTCACCACGAATCTCACCTACGATAATGTAGTCAGGTCTCATTCTGAGGCTAGACTTCAGTAGGTCGAATAGTGTAACGTCTCTAACGTATGCTTCTCTAGATGGTCTAGCTACGAGTGGTACCCAGTGCTCGTGAGGTAATCTAAGCTCTGGAACCTCCTCTATCGTAATGACTCTACATTCAGGTCTAATGAACATAGCTATAGCATTTAGAAGTGTAGTCTTACCTGCACCTGTAGCACCTGTTATAATGATGGTTCTCATGTTATCAACTAGGTACCAGATGTATGCAGCTTCTTCAACAGATATCGTATTCTGAATTAGTAGGTCAATAATTGTCAAGACCTCGATACCAAATCTACGAATGCTAAAGGTTGGGCCTCTCCTCGATACCTCAGCCAATGTTATATGTACTCTCGAGCCATCGGGTAGAGAGCCCTCAACAATTGGATCAGCTATACTGATTTGCTTACCAGCTCTATACGCGAGTCTAGTTACAAAGGACTCAAGCTCTTCAAGACTATCAAATACTATGTTTGTTGGCATTGATTCGTAGAACCTATGCCAAACGTAGATAGGTGATCTAACACCATCACAGAGGATATCCTCTAGGTATGGATCTCTCATGAGTGGGTCAATCTTACCATAACCAACAAAGTCCCTAACTAGATAGTACAGGTACTTACTCAGAGCTTCAGGTCTTGGAATTTCGATATCGTACTTGCTGATGATATCCCGAACCTTACTCTCAATGTACTTCTTCAATCCCTCCTCACTACCCTTATTGGGGAAGGAGTCAAGATCACGACACTCCTCATATAGCAACTCCTTAAGCTCCTTCAAAACCCTATGATCTTCCTCACTTAGAGGAGGCTCGATTACGAAATACATCAACCTACCAGTGGTAACCTCACGAGCAATAACTGTATAGGCATGAGGAGGATTAACAGCATAGAAATCGATAACTGCATACCCCTTTTCACGAAGTTCATCCTTAATACTAGCTACTGGATGAACTGCATTCCTCCTTCCCACTGAGGAACTGCCGTAACTCATCCAGTAACCCCAAATCAAGGCTCTTAGTGATTACCCCACTAATCTACTTAACTAACGTACACAAGATAGTTACCAACTCTACAGGATTTATAAAGTTCAGAAAGTGAGTAAGTGATTAGGTAGTATGAGGAGGAAAAAGCTGGGAATTAGTGAGATAACAGCTACGGTACTTCTAGCAGCGATAACGATATCGGTATCGGTAGGTGTCTACCTGTGGGCTAATGGGTATTTGAGTTCACTAACATCAGCAGTAACAGATGCTATTGAGAGGGGTGAAAGGGAGACAGTAGCGAGAATACATGTGGTTCACGTAGATGTATCACCGGTAACAGGGGGATACAACCTAACAATATATGTACTCAATACGGGAAAGACCATAGAGACGATAGACATAGTGTACATAAACAACACAGTACCTGATATCTATACACCAACTAAGCTTAGATTAGCACCGGGGCAGTTAGGTAAGGTAGTAGCGATAAAGTACACTACAACAGCAAGAGCATTTCTAGTCAAGGTAGCATCGAGGTATACAGTATCAAATGAGTACTTGGTTAAGGTACCCTAGGTAGGTAATGTACTTTAGGAAATTTGGCTAAGATTGTAGTTAGGTGTAGGGGTTACTTCATGAGGAGTCAAGGTATATCAGTTCCTATAGCAACGATATTTCTACTTATCGTGCTGACTCTCTTCATGGTATCCATGACATTCATGGTAATCAGGTTTAGTGATTACGTGAGGACAGTACAGACAGCAGTAGCCGAGGAAGTTGAGAGAGCTGAGGAGAATTTCGAAATATACCTAGAACCACCAGAAGAGTGGATAGCTGGGGCAAAATTCATCGTACACGTAGTGAATAAAGGACCAAGAACCATAGTAACGAGAGTAGCATTCTTGACATATATGGATCCAGCGAGAGACACCACAAGAAGTCTCGTAAATGCGACTACGTTAACAATACCTGTGGGTGGAAGTGGTTCATATGTATTCACCATATCAGATACCACGAATTATCCACCTCCCTCAATTGATGGGGGTTATTATGTAGTCAAGGTAGTGTCGAGTCAAGGTACTGAACGAAGCACTATCTTCAAGGTGCTTAGAGTAAACGCTTCTGCCTCCATAACACCGCCGTACGTGGAATATGTTGGAGAATATGTATTTCCTCGCGTGATTATAGGATATGAACTAGTCACACCAACGTGTGAGGTAAAAATTTTCATATACAATAACTCAACAGTACCTCTCTACAAAATAAAGGTCAATGGTACCTTAGAGACCACAGGAACTGCAACATTAACACCACCGGTAGTGTTATCTACAAAAAGCATAGATTACTTAGCTCCTGGAGCCTCTGTTTGTGTAACTTGGTTTATTGATTACCGCACACATGGCATGCGTACATGGGTTCCTAGACCTCCTGATTATGATTCATTCATTCTGAGGTATTGTGCCTACATCTATAACTCCATCATCGCTGAAGGTACCTATGAAATACCTTATGTAATTGTCGAGTGGACATTTTCGTAGCTAGTCCTCTACGAATTCCGTTTCTATTTCTGGTTCTTCTTCCTCTACGATTTCCTCTTTTCTTCTCCCTAGTTTACTTGCTAGTGCTAGTGCTATTGTTCCTCCACCTATTCCTCCTGTTAGTAGTAGTGCTTCTAAGGTTGTTACTGGTCCTATTACTGGTAGTTCCATGAATATATCTAGCTTAACTTCCTCTTCCTTGCTGTTATCTAGCTCTACTGTCTTGACTGTTGATACCTTGACGTACTTGACCTCAATCCTGTACTTTCCTCTTGGTAGTTGCTTTATTACTACTGTACCGTTTGTATCTGTTCTCGCTACTGTGATTACTTTACCTGTCTCTGTCATTACCTTGACAATTGCGTTCTCTATTGGTTGTTCTCTAACTCCAACTACCTTTAGCTTTAGGTTGTATACCTGTGCCGTTACTGAGATGTCTGTCTTCAGTACTGTTCCTAGGGTGTACTTACCTACTTCAACTCCCATGTACTTGATTGTTATGGTGTATGGTCCTGGTCTATAGAGCACTGTAGTGACTTTTCCTGTGGCATCTGTTATGAGTGTTGTCTCTATTGGTCCTTCAATTGCTACTGTTGCGTTTGGTAGTGGGTTACCCGCTGTATCTGTTACCTTTACTGTTATTGGTTTCCACTTGATGAAGAATCTGTAGGTTCCTACTTCGTATACTTCACCTATCTTCACTGCGATGTATGCCTGTTTCTCGGTTATGGATACTGTCCTATTGATTCCTGTCCATGGTACTTCGCTATCTACGTAGTTCTCGTAGATTGCTCCACTTGGTGTTACTACTGATTTAATCTCTGCGTACTCTGGTACCTGTACTACTAGGTATGCGTAGACTGAGGTTGCTATGTCGTTCTCACTTATCTTGACTTCAAGTCCTTTCTCTGTCCATCTACCTACTTCTCTGTACTTGAGTGGTATGTAGATGACTATTACTGGGTAGCTGAAGGTGTTCTCTATCTGTAGTGTTGTTCCGTAGACTATGTATGCCTTTATCCAGGTCTTGAACTTGATTGGTGGTATTAGGTAGCTTATTCCTGCTACTGTTATTGTTCTCTTCTCAATCATCACCTTATCTACGAGGTCTGCTACTACCTTAACATCACCCTTCTCTACTTCCGTCACTGGGTATACAGTTGATATCAGTACGACGTATCCTAGGTGCTTCCACCCTTTCTCGGGTAGTGGTGTTGAGATTTGTTCTGTTGTCATTGGTGGTATGGTTAGGTTGTAGAAGCTTTCCCCTGCTACTAACATTGCTGAGGGGAGTACGTACTCTTTACCTCTCTCTAGGACTATGGTGTAGGTTCCTGTTGGTAGTTCTCTACCTAGCTTGATGACCACGTGCTTGTAGTCTATTGATATTGTGTCTGGTGGGTACTGTTCCTGTATGTCTGGTCTAAGTAGTGATGTTCCGTGTGGTGTTATTACGTCCTTTATCCTGTATGGTGCGTAGTTATCTAGCTCTATCTTCATCACCAAGTTACTTGTTCCGAAGGTCTTTGGCATCTCTGGTGTCTCTACCTTGATTTTGAGTTCTTTAATTGGTATGTAGGTTGTTTGTGTGTACGTGAATACTCTCTTTGCTCTAACTTTGATTACTTCATTCCCTTTGTTGATTAGTATAGCTCTCTCACCGTAGACAATTACCTTCTTTACTAGGTTTGGTGGTATCTTGACGAACTTTACGTCCTTACCCTTTACCTCTACTGATGATGGTAGTGGTTCTATGAACTCTAGCTCTATACACTTTAGGTTGAAACCTGGTGGTGATGGTAGTGGTGCTACCTGTATTGACTTACCTGGTTTAATTAGGTACGTTATGCTTGATTCCATCTGTAGTACGTACTCTACCTTGAGGTAGTACTGCGCTTGATCTACTTCAGTGCTGTAGACAGTGAGTGGTGTTAGTGCTATTACTGCTACCAGTGTGAGTAGGATTAGGGTTAGGTAATGGATCTTCATAGCGTAGTCACCTCTATTGTCTCGATAATCTTAACCTTCCCTGTCTTGGCCTTGAGCCATAGTTCGAGTGCTTGCTCGAGTATGGTGTCTTCACTTACTTCGAATCTTCGTGCTAGTTCTCTCAGCATTACTTGAGGAGAGGACATACCTACTACCACCTCGGTGCTTGAGTAAGTGATATGTGTAATAAGGGAGATGTTTGTCTTGAACTGTATTATCTGGGTATGTATGGAGGTGATGAGGCTGTACCTCATTGGTATTGATGAGGCAGGTAGGGGACCTGTTATTGGTCCTATGGTTATGGCTTGTGTTGTTGTTCGTGAGGATAAGGTAGGTAACTTAGTTGAAATTGGGGTCAGAGACTCGAAGCAACTTACAAGGAGTAGACGTGAAGCTATTTTCTCAGTATTGCGGGAGGTTGTTGAGTATATTACGTACAGAGTTGTGCCTCCAGATGTTATTGATTCTGCTGTTGAGGGTAAGTGTGCAAGGAATTTAAATGATCTTGAGGCGAGGGTTTGCTCTGAATTGATTGTGGATTGCCTTTCTAGGTTTAGCTTTTCTGAAGTACGGTATATTTACGTTGACTCACCTGATCCTATACCTCATAGGTATGCATCTCTAGTTAGGAAGTATTTGCTAGAGAGAGGTGTGGAGGGGAATGTCAATATCGTTGCTGATAATCATGCTGAGTCTAAGTACGTGGTTGTGGCTGCAGCATCAATTATTGCTAAGGTGTTGAGGGATAGGGAAATTGATGAGTTGAAGAGAATTTACGGTGATTTTGGTAGTGGTTACGTTACTGATCCTAAGACTATTAGCTTCCTTGAGAATTATGTTAGGAGATTCGGTGAATTACCCCCTTGTGCGAGGAAGAGCTGGAGTACTGCTAGGAAGGTGTTGAGTAGGTGTTTGGGTACTAGGTTAACTGATTTCATGTAATTTTACACAAGAGTTTAATCTTGAGCTTTACTGAGCAGTACTCTGTTACGTCTCGTAAATTTGTATCTATGTGCATCTACATAGCTAGCTACTTTCCAGCCATATCTTTCAGCCATTACTATGTACTCACTCGGTACTCTAGGTGGGAATCCCTGTACTTCAGCGAAGAACTCACGAATTACTGTGTAGTTTTTCTTCTGAAGAAGTGTACGGAGTTTCTTGAAGTATCTACTCATACCTATTCTCGTTCCTACTAGGAATGCTAGTACAGGGTTTACTTTGTCTTCAGGTCCCCTAGGCATCTTCTTGACGAATCTGAAGATATTTGGTGGTGTGAGTATGAGGTGTGCTGTACCGATTACTATAAGGTCATGTTGTTCAGCACTGAGCTTTCTTAGTGCTTGCTTACCTAGCTTCTCTACTTCAACGTTGAATCCATAGCTCTTTATTCCAGTAGCTAGTGATTTAGCTATGTCTTTGGCTACACCAAAGATATCGTAGTAAAGTACTAAGCACCTTAAGCTCAAGATGTATTCACCATGTGGTTCGATCATTACTTGGTTAAAAGTGTTTACCTGGGTATTGTACACAAGATTAATTTAGTAGAATGAAGTTTTTCTCACTAGATGCTGAGGCAGTTCGCAACTGATTAATGAGGAGGCCCTCGATCACTGAGTCTTTATTCATGTAGAAAGTCTTGAATTACTCTACAACCACACTACTTCGGTGGGATCGTGATCCTTGAAAAGTTACCACCGGGTAAGAACCCACCTGACGACATATACGTGATAATTGAAATTCCCAAGGGCTCAAATGTCAAGTACGAAATTGATGAAGAAACAGGAGCTATCGTAGTCGATAGGATTCTCTACACGGCAATGTTCTATCCCTTCAATTACGGAATAATACCTCAGACACTTGAGGAGGATGGTGATCCACTAGATGTGCTAGTTGTATCACACGAAGCATTAGCACCAGGTACAGTCATTAGAGTGAAACCAGTTGGCATACTCTACATGGAAGATGAAGAGGGGCCTGACGCTAAGATCATAGCAGTACCACACCCGAAGATAGATCCAAGGTTCGCTAACGTAAACGATATCAAGGACATACCACAGGCCGTTCTCGATCAAATTAAGCACTTCTTCGAACACTACAAGGAACTGGAACCAGGTAAGTGGGTCAAGGTAACTGGTTGGGGTAGTGCTGAGGAAGCTAAGAAGAGAATTGTGGATGCAATTGAGAGATTCAAGAGAGAGAAGAAGAGTTAGTACAGTAACTAGCTGAGCTTCTCCTCTAAATTCCTTTTAAGTTTAATTCACTCCATCATGATGAGAGGGTCCGCATACAGATCCTAATGAAGAGAAGGCTATACGCTGATTATATTTCGGTGAGAAGTGAAATTACTTCAGATAATATGTGCAGTATGAAGAGCACGAATACAATCGCTATCAATGGTGTTATGTCAATAGTGCCAGAAACCACAGCTGAATTCACCCTCAGGTACTTGATCTCTAGTGAACCAAAGTTGAGTACATGCAGCATGTAGCTAAACAACACGATAGATACCACTAGGTTGAGGCTAAAGCCAGCAACTCTATTCAACAGTTCAAGTACACTTGTCATAGCTCTTATGGCTATGAGCGCTAGAAGTACGTAGATGCTAATGGGTGATGTCAATACGTCGAAGATTGCTCTAGAGAGTGCGATTGGATTGGTGAGGACTATCTGAAGGGTATGTGGTGCTAGATAGTATATTGCGTAGTCGAGAATACCGTGAAGAACGCCCAATACAGCAGCCGAAATCAGTGCTTTCCTCTCAACTTCTCTGGTAGTCCCCTCATGCACTGAGCTTCACCTCAGCTACTACATTGATTAGCTCGAGAATTGACATAGTAATCCTTAGTCTCGAGGGTCTAAACCCCATACCTCTGGTGATCTCGATAGTGATGTACCTACTCACTACAGTTCCCTTAGTGAGGAGCGGTACATTAATTAACTCAATATACCTACCACCTATCTCAGCATTGAGCTTGAAGTTGCTTAGAGGTACATCGCCTCTGTACTCAAGCCTTACCAAGTACCTGACCAAAGTTACATTACCTCTAACTGTGTACTCAACTGGTGTAATCTCGAATTTAAGGTCACGAGGTAGGTGAAGTAATTCCACTAAAGCTACTGAGAGAGATGCCGCTACAACCACTGCTAGTACAATGATAAGTAGCTTCAACACCACCGAAATACTCATGGATGAACTCACCTAACCCTTGTTAGGAACTCAATACCTTTACTAATCAGTATAAATCCGACAACAACCATAATTATGAGGTACATCAACTTTGGTAATATAGCTGCTAGCGTACTAACTAAGCTCGTTATAGCATCAATTAGGGTACCTCCCTTAACCTCTACATAGGGTGTTGATACGAGGTATGTGTACGCTAGTAGGAACACCGCTACTAGTAGTATTGCACCACAACCAACTAGGATAAAGCCAACAAGCCTTACCTGCATAGTCTACTCACCACATCTACTTGCATTGAGGTGAATATATTATTTCCTCAGCTGTAGGCTTAGTCATCACGAAATCAGTGCTTACCGCTTCAGCATCTACTTACTGTAGTCCTAGGTCAAGTATATTAGGTTTCCTAGGCTATACCTCCTGTGTTGAGGAAAATCAACGAGAATACCATTGTGCAGATACATGAGAACCCATATTCATCAAATACCTACATTATTGTCTCGAGCACTCATGCTATAGTTATTGATCCTGGCATCTCCACTACTGATGAGGTATGTGAGGTGAGAAAGTATCTTGAGGTATCTGGTGTACGTGATGTGTATATAATTCATACTCATATGCACTTTGATCACGTTGCTTCTACTGCTTTACTTAGGAGGTACCTAAGTGATAGTGGCTTTAGAGTATTGGTTCTTCATCACTGTAGTGAGGCTGAATACCTAGAGCGTGGTGATAGCTATGTAACGCTTGCAGTACCGTTCTTCAATTCCGTTCTTGAACCTACTCAGATCGATCTAGCTGTTACCGATAGCTATAAACTCTCTATAGGTGAGTACATGGTTGAGGTAATTCACACACCTGGTCACACTATTGGTAGTATTTGCCTGGTTGTACCTAAGTTGAGAGTTGTATTTACTGGAGATACTGTGTTTAGTGATGGTGTTCCTGGTCGTGTGGATGTACCAACCTCATCTCCTCAAGACTTGGTATCTAGCTTGTTGAAGCTTAGGAGTAAGTTACGTGGTGAATACCTTGTTCTTCCAGGTCATGGGAGGTTGTACAGGGGTCTTCTTGAGGAGTTGATTGAGAGATGCCTTAGGTACCTCACATAGTGTGTCATTGTGTACTTCATTGTGCTACTTGATAAATAGGGTGTTAACACATAGTTTTCTGATGTTGTGTAATCGATTAATGATTGATGTTTACGCTATGGATTTTATACTTAATCATGTCAGATCTACATATCCACGGGAAGCCTTTGGTGTATTGCTTGGCTACTTCAGTAGTGATGCGTATATCGTTAGGAGAGCAATAGCTCTCGAGAAGGGTTACTCCAGTGAGTATTCTTTCAGTATTGATTATCGTGAGTGGTTAGAGAAGGTCTTAGCAGGTGTAAAGCAGGGTCTGTGCTACATAGGTATGTACCATAGTCATCCGGATGCTGAACCGATACCCTCTACTGAAGATGTTCATACAATGATTCAGTGCCCTGGTGAGGTTTGGTTAATTGTTGGTGTTTGGTCTGATGGTAGGGTTGAGTACGCTGCATACACTATTCCAGATCCTGGATGTGGTATTGCTAGATTGGTGGTTGAGTTCCTATGATTCGTGAGTATCCTCCCTATCCAATACCTGCCGTTGCAGCTCTCGTGATAAAGGAGGATAAGGTACTTCTTGTTAAGAGGGGATGTGAGCCAAGTAAGGGCTTTTATTCACTTCCAGGTGGTGCCATTGAGCTTGGTGAGAGTATTGAAGAGGCTTTAAAGCGTGAGGTACTTGAGGAAACTGGTCTAAGTATTGAAATCCTTAACCTCTATACAGTGACTTCGTACGTAGAGAGGGATTGTGAAGGTAGGGTGAAGTACCACTACGTAATTATCGTGTACTTAGCTAGAGCTAGGGACGAGATTGCTAGACCAGGTAAGGAGGTTACTGATGTTCGTTGGGTTCCTCTAGTTGATTGTCTTAACTTGAGATTAAGTAAGTTCTCTCGAGAGGTATTAAGACAATTCGTTAGCGATATACTTCGAGTATCACCTCGTAGTAGGGTCTAAATCTCGTTGGCTGCTTGATGACTATTATTCCTTTATAGTCTATGTTCCTCAACTTTATCTTGACATTTCTGTAATCTACAGTCTTACACCTCTTTAATTCCTCCATGAGTTTATTGAGTATGGCTTGTGTCACTTCCTTAAATGTCTGGAGCTTACTTGAGTGCTGCATTGCGCACTTCTTCAGTATCCTATTTGCTCTAGATGCTCCATATGACTTTAGTATGAGAGCTATGTAGAGAAGAGCTAGTATCACCATAATCATGATGTAGGCTATAGCTACTATTGCTGGATTCTTACCACCGAGAATTAAGGAGAAGAGAGGTACTAGCATTGCCCAGAAGCATGATCTCGTTATTCCATCACTTATCCTAATCATTGTGAGATATCTTCTACCTTCAGTTGTGTCAAAAAGCTCACCATAGACATCAAACAATATTTTCTTCAGTGTCTTCCACGGTTTAGGTAAATCCTTTAGACCTGTCCTCTCAAGTGTTCTCTCTACTAATGCTGGTGCTGTGTAAACACCAACTCTATACCCGTCAAATGCTTGGGCAAGAAATACTAGGTCAGATATCCTCTCCCTCTCTTTCTTCGCATATGTTTTTAGCTGTTCTCGTGGTCTCTGCTTAACCATGTTAGCAACCTCCTTCTCTAGGAACGAAACACATATTATTAACTTTGTAGTTCGTTTACTGGGGAGAATTAGACTGAGTCTAAGAGGGAGACATGTGAGGTCCTTTAATCTCTGTATGTGTAGAAGGTATGTAAGAAAGGAACTTACGGAAAAGGAACTCGAGTATCTGTTTACTCTCTATCTCTTAAGAGGTGAAGAAGAACTTATCTCTGTATCGGCGATTGCTCAGCAGATGGGTGTGACAGCACCCACTACTGTAGCTATCTTGAGGAAGTTAGCGAGTAGAGGATATGTCAATTACGTTACTAGAAGAGGAGTTTCATTGACAAGAAAGGGTGCAGCATTCGTTAAACATCTTTTACATCGTCACCTAGTTCTAGAGACGTACTTGGTTAAATGCCTTGGTGTTGCACCAAGAGAAGCATGCGAGTGGGTTAAGAGATTTGATCTCTACGTTCCCGACGAGCTAGTAAATAAGTTGTGTGAAATGCTTGGAAGACCAACACATTGCCCATGTGGTGTGCCTATTCCTCATCCTGAGGTGGAACTCCGTGAAGAGGAACCTACATAGAGTGGTTACTGTCATAGCAATTGCATTGCCCATTCTCATACTACTTCTTTCCCCAATTGCTGTGATATGTGAAGATAGGAAGCTCAAGATAGCTGCATCAATTGAACCACTAGCTCTCATAGTTAAGGAAATTGTTGGTAAATATGGTGATGTCGTAGTTCTACTGCCTCCCGGTGTTGAACCTCATGAGTTTCAGCTAACAAGAGAGATAATTGATAAGGTGAGGGGATGTAGTTTAATAGTCCATACAGGTCATTGTGGTTTTGAGCTTAAGTTGGTTGAGGTAACAGGTATTAGAGACCTTGGTTTACGTGACTTCATTAGGTATGGACTTAAGCTTAGACCATTACCTGGAAGAGAGGTACCAACCGTAGTACCTAAGGGCAAGAGTGCTCTAGAGCTAAGTGCTATGGGTTACAATGTTCACGGTTGGTGGTTAGACCCGGATAATGCTATTGTTATTGCTCGAGCACTTGTTGATACACTATCTGAAATAGATCCGGAGCACTCTAGATACTACCATAGTAGGTTCGAGGCATTTCTTGAGGAAATTAAGGAGCTTAAGGAATTTTTGAGTGAAGTTTCTACAGGTGAGAAATTAGTTGGTAAGAGAGTAGTTATTGTTGCTCCTGGTACTCAGTACCTCCTTGAGTGTCTAGGTATGAAGGTAGATGCTGTGCTATCTATTGGTACCGTTACTGCTGGTGGTAAGACATTGAGTGATATTGTTAGTGGTTTGAGGAGCGGAGCTTACTGTGCTCTTATTGCTCCTGAAATCTGTAGGTATACGAAGTTAGGTGACTATGCTACATCACTAAGTCGTGAAACTGGAGCACCACTAATCTACCTAAACGTAGTAGAGGTTAAGTACGCTAGGACGTACGTGCAGTATGTAATGTACAATGTGGTCAAGCTTGTTGCAGAGATGAAGGTGAGTAGAGCTGAGAGAGGTACAGTTCAGGTACCTCTACTATACATTGTTCTGCTTACCTGCCTATCCATTATTATAATTGTTGAGACTATGCTAATCATTAGATTAAGGAGGGTTAGGTGATATGAGCATAGTGATGATTAAGGACTTAACTGTTGAGTACGAAGGTGTTACTGCTCTCGAAGATGTGTCTCTAGAAGTTAGTGAACCTTCGTTCACTGTAATCTTGGGACCGAACGGTGCTGGTAAGTCAACACTGTTAAAGACCTTAATTGGGTTTATAAGACCTGTAAGAGGTTTTGTTCGTGTTCTAGGTATAGACCCCACTAAGGAGCCTTATAAAGTTAGGAAGTTAGTTGGGTACCTACCTCAGAGGGAATTTATTGAGAGAGACATCCCGATTAAGGTCCGTGACGTAGTTCTCTTCGGTTTACTTGCTAGGAGACCTCCACCTAGAGTAGCTACTGTTCGCGATCTTGAGAAGGTACGTGAAGCACTTAAGATTGTTGGTATGGACGGACTTGCTGATAAGAGATTTGATGAATTATCTGGAGGTCAACAACAGAGAGTACTAATTGCTAGAGCACTCGTATCCAATCCAAAACTACTTCTCCTTGATGAACCACTATCAGCAACAGATGTCAAAACTCAGGTATCTATTCTCGAGCTATTACGTGAGCTAGTTGATGAGAGAAATGTATCGGTCATCATGGTTACCCACGATGTTAGTGTAGCTGTTGAGTACAGCGATTACGTTGCATTACTCAATAGGAGATTACTGGCATTTGGTAAGCCAGGTGATGTTCTTACGCCAAGTAACTTAGTGAAGGCGTATGGTGAAGGTCTTAGAATGTTCTTGACTAAGGAGGGTAGGGTAATGTTCATAGCTGATCAACATATCTGTGACTTCTGTGAGTACTGTAGGTTAAGAGAATGGAGGAGAAGGAGAGGTGCTACCTAGCTTTGTACTCTACGCACTCATAGCTTCAGTACTTGTATCGCTCGTTGCTGGAACAGCAGGTATCTTCGCTGTACTACGTGGAGTTTCATTCCTGATAGCCGGTGCAGCACATGCAGCTCTAGGTGGAGCAACAATAGCGTTAATCTTAGCTACTCAAACTGCTATGCCATTTTTCCCACCGATAGTTGGTGCCCTACTCATGGCTTTAGCAATGGCATTAGCTACAGGATATGCAGGTGGTAGGGGTATAACAGCTAGAATGGAGACAGCTATTAGCGTGTTCTTCGCTCTTTCGCTCTGCTTAGCTGTTGCAGCTATATCGCTCATACCATCAGAACTCATGAGTCAGGTATGGGGTCTCTTGCTAGGTGATATACTTCTGCTTACTGAGCAAGACGTACTAATCCTCACAGTAGCTACTCTAGTCGTCATTAGCTTGATCTCTATTTTCTTCAAGGAGTTTACGTACATATGCTTCGATATGGAGGGAGCTGCAGCATTTGGAATGAGAGTTCACCTATACAACTATCTGCTACTATCACTAATAGCTACCTCAACTGTTATCGCTACCAAGGCTATAGGTGCTATTGTAGTGTATGCTATAATGACAGCACCAGCAGCCACAGCGCTGCTGTACGCAAAGTCCATAGAGAGAGCTATCATACTAGCAACAGTACTAAGCCTTCTCTACCTCTATACTAGCTTACTGATATCGCTCACGCTAGTGAATGTAGCTCCAGGTGCCCTCGCTGGAGTACTTGCTGCAGTAGTATACCTCATATCACTAACCATTAAGAGAGCAAGGAGGAAAATTAGAGAGTAATGTAGTGATCGTAGACTAAAGACAAAGAGGTAGTACGTAGTACCTATCAAGAGTTAAGTTTAAATACACAATAGCGAGAGGAAACACAATGGCTGGCTTTTACGATTACCTAATGAGATTCAGTCCAGAGCACAGAGAAAAACTCGTTAAGATTGCTCACATAATTCTATGCTATGAGGAGGCTAAGAGGAGAGGACTTCTAGAGCAAGTAAGTAGTGTTCTGGCATCAGTTATCTCGTACTTCTGGAAGGAGAAGATGAGGAGGAATCTTGAGGAAAAGTGGTTTCATGATATAGTTCAGAAACTCGCTAATGAGTACCACATGTGTAGAGCAGAGGCATTAGCAGTATCCTCTATCGTTGGTTACGTATTCTCGAGAGCTTATACGAAGGAGGCTTATGAACATGAGATCGAGAGAGTAAATGATTGTGAGTGTAGGGTTCTGTGGAAGGGTACTTGTGACGTCGCTATGGTCTATGGTGTACTGAAGAGGTTAGGTATGGTCGAGGTAACGGAATTGAGGGAAATTTGTGAGCTATATAACGTCGCTGCTAAGGAGGTAGCTAGGTTAACCCTAGAGGTAGCTGGTCTTCCCTACGTACCTGATGTAGTTAAGGAACGTATCGAACGTGATTTATCCGGTAGAGGTATTTGTGTTGAGAGGATTTTTGTGAAGAGAGTTAGTTTTAGTTAGTGATTTCGTAGCTGTTGTAGAGATTGTCTTTTGGAGGGTTTAGTTATGAGTAGTGAGTTTGATCGGGAGACTGAGGAGATTCTTCGAAAGAAATTAATGAAACTTCTTGCCGAGACTAGGAGACGTGAGACCATGGTTGGGGGGATCATTGAGGTTAAGAGTGTTAGTGAGTTGAGGAGATTAATTAATGGTGATAAACCTGTTGTGATAGATTTTTGGGCTCCTTGGTGCCCACCTTGCCTACTAATGAAGCCTATCTTCGAAGCTGTTGCAAAGGAGCTATCTGATAGAGCCATCTTCGCTAAGGTTAATGTTGATGAAGTTCAAGATGCTGCTGAGGAATTCAATATATTTGCTGTCCCAACGCTAATGGTTGTGTACCGTGGTAACGTCGTGTGTAGGGTTGAAGGTGCTATGCCTAAGGAAGTGTTTAAGAAGTGGGTTATCAACTGCTTGAGTAGGATTGGTGTGTAGCTATGTCAGGTAACTCAACTATTCGTGATGTAGTTATCATTGGTGGAGGGCCAGCAGGTCTTACAGCAGCTCTCTACTTGAAGAGGTTAGGTCTTGATCCTTTAGTCATTGAACGCTCCCTACCTGGTGGTAAGCTCAATGAGGTACCTATTATTGAGAATTACCCAGGTGTTGAATCTGTTAAGGGTCTTGAGCTTGCTAGTAGGTTCCTGAAGCAGGTTCAGGAACTAGGTGTTGAGATTTGGTATCCTGAAGAAGTTGTTGATGTGAGTAATGTTGGTGGTTTCTGGTATGTAAGGACTAGTGGTGGTAAATGTGTTCTGACTTACGCCTTGATAATAGCCACTGGTGCTGAGAGAGTTAGAGGTACTATCAGGGGTGAGTTCGAGTTCTTGGGCAAGGGTATTTCGTACTGTGCTGTTTGTGATGGACCTCTCTACCGTGGTAAGGTAGTTGCGGTTGTGGGAAGTGGTGAGAAGGCTATTAAGGAAGCTCAATACCTCACTACGATAGCTTCAAAGGTGTATCTAGTCCTTGAGAAGATAGATGAAGTAACTGAAGCTTATCTACGTAGACTTGGTCATGTATCAAACCTAGAGGTTATTGAGGGTAAGGTTGAGGAGATACGTGGTAGTGATCGTGTTGAGAAAATTGTTGTGAGGTCTATTGATGGTTCTGTTAAAGAGGTTGATGTTTCTGGCGTATTCATTGCGAGGGCTGAGGTACCGAATACTGCTATCTTCCGTAAAATAGGGATCAACGTAGATGAGAGAGGATTCATTATTGTTGATAGGAATCAGAGGACTAATGTTGATGGCGTATTCGCTGCTGGTGATGTTACCGGTAGAGGTTTTCAAGTAGTTGTCGCTTGTGGTGATGGTGCTGTAGCTGCTCTATCAGCATACAGGTACGTCATTGCTAGGAGAAGAGAAGTAATTCGTAGAGATAACGTCTTTGAATTGAGAGTTAACGATAAGGTTGCCTACCTTAGATACAGAGTTGAAGGTAGGAGACTCATCATTGAGAGTGTATATGTTCCTGAAGAATTTAGAGGATTAGGTATTGGTAAGAGATTGGTTCTTGAAGCTGCTAAGTATGCACTCTCTACTGGATTATCTATCCAGTGTGAATGTGATTATGCAAAGTATATTGTTGAGAAGTACCTACGTGCATCTAGTAGTTAGCCAATTGAATTAGTGATGTCTATACGTGATCCTGCTGAATTGAGTAGAAGTGAGTTAGTGAGATGGGTTAAGGAAGTTCTTAGAAGGTATTGTGTTAGACCTAGTAGGAAGTTAGGACAGCACTTCCTAGTTGAACCTTCACTTCTACGTGATATTGAGCGGTTTAGCGACTTACGTAGAGATGATGTTGTATTTGAGATTGGTGGTGGAACAGGAGTACTAACTGCATTCCTAGCATTTAGAGTAAAGCGTGTAATAACCATAGAGATAGACAAGCGTTTAGTTGAAGCTCTTAGGGAACTGAGTAGTGCTCTAGGAAATGTAGAGGTCATTGAGGGAGATGTCCTTGAGTATGAGATACCGAGAGTTAATAAGATAGTTGCTGACATACCTTACTCTATAACCTCACCACTACTCGAGAAGCTACTACTTGAGTGGAGAGGTAGGTACGAGGTAGCTGTACTAACTCTTCAACATGAAGTTGGTGAGAGATTGATAGCAGCTCCAGGTACTAAGGAGTATGGTAGATTGACAGTATTCTGTAACCTCTTCTCAGAGATCACATATCTTCGGAGAATACCTAGGAACTTCTTCTACCCAATTCCTGAAGTAGATTCAGCACTAATCAAAATAGTACCCCGTAGTGATGTACCTGAATTCAACTATAACAACTTTAGAGACCTTGTAACATACCTCTTTACCCAGAGGAACAAACTCGTTAAGAAGGTACTTAGTGAGTACATTAGGTCAAGAGACTTGAGAATCAACGTAGATGAACTACCTAGCGAATTAATTAACAGACGTGTTAGGGATCTAAGACCTCTCGACTTTATTGAGCTAGTGAAGTACTTGAAGAGAACTTGAAACTCTTAACAGTTACTCAACTGAGGAGAGTTACGGTGATTAGTATGAGTGGGAAACCTGTAGTCGTCGTTGGAAGTACTCACATGGACTTCACTATCTACGTAGATCACTTACCCAAGACAGGAGAGACAGTAATAGGTGAGAAATTCCTTATGTCACCAGGAGGTAAAGGTGCAAATCAAGCTGTTGCCGTAGCTAGATTAGGTGCTAAATCCTATCTAGTTAGTAGAGTAGGTACTGACTACATCGGCGAACAACTAATTCAGAACCTAATCAGGAATGGTGTAGATACTACATACGTAACTCGAGACCCGACAACGTATACAGGCATTGCACTCATAATGGTGGACCGTGATGGTAGAAATATCATAGCTGTTGCACCGGGTACAGATCTCAAGGTCTCAAAAGAGGACATTGATAGAGCTGAAGAGATCATCAAAAGAGCTAGCATCATGCTACTACAGCTAGAGATACCAATTGAGACAGTAGTCTACGCAGCTAGGAAAGCATATAGCTATGGAGTCAAGGTAATTCTCAATCCCGCACCTGCACGAAAACTACCAAGTGAAATCTACAAGTACATCCACACAATTACACCCAACGTAGTTGAAGCTGAGACCTTGAGCGGAATCAAGATAGAGACTAGAGACGACATGATTAAAGCAGCGAGAAAACTACAAGATCTTGGTGTTAAAAACGTAGTGATAACTCTAGGAGAGGAAGGAGCACTACTTGTCACAGAGGAAACCGTTAAACACGTACCAACCTTCAAGGTAACAGCAATCGATACTACAGGTGCTGGTGATGCATTTAATGGCGCTCTAGCAGTAGCACTAGCAGAGGGTAAGACCATGGAAGAGGCGGTACTCATAGCTAATGCAGCAGCAGCGCTCAAGTGTACCAAGCCAGGAGCGCAAACGGGACTTCCTTGGAGAGAGGAATTGAGGAACTTCATCAAGGAGAAAGTGGGTAGGCAGCTAATCTAGAGCTCAAATAGGGAGAAAGTGATGGGTTAAAGTGATAGGAAAAGTGGAATTTTACCTTTCCTCCTCCTACTCGGAAGGTGCTCCAGGTAGTGGCTTTGGCTTAGCTACTTCCTCACTGAAGGTCTCTACGTTAGCCTTTGTCACTACAACGACAGGTGTTGGTATGAAATCCTTTGGTGGCTTCCATCCCTTAACCACTATGTAATATGCGCCCATTACTGCCCAGTAGCCCTGTAGGAATGGTGACTGTGCTATTGTAGCATACATCTTTCCAGCTTTAACTGCTTCTACCGCATCAGGTATTGCATCGTAGCCAACGACAATAATGTCCTTACCTGGTACTAGGCCTGCACCTTCAATTGCCTGTATAGCACCTAGAGCCATCTCATCATTCGCACAGATTACTGCATCTATTTCCTTAGTTCTTGCTAGTATGCTCTCCATTACCTCCAAACCCTTATCTCTCCTGAAGTAGGCAATCTCTTCAGCAACTATCTTGACCTCACCCTTCTTGACTAGTGGATCTAGTATGTTGTGGAAGCCTTTCTTTCTATCCTCTGCAGCTGTCGTACCTGGGATACCATGTAGAATGACGATCTTCCAGGGCTTTGGTTTACCTGATTTCTCTAAAGCTTCGATAAGTGCTTTTGCTGCTAGCTCAGCACCGTAGACGTTGTCTGTACCTGTGAAGAATACTCTTAGTGACTTGTCAGCTATATCTCTATCAGTTGTTATCACTGTGATACCTGCTTTAACTGCATCTCTAACAGCTGGTAGTATCGCTTCCTTATGTACTGGGTTTATTAGCAATGCATCTACCTTCTTAGCAATAGCCTCTTCGATTTGCCTTACCTGTAGATCTGGGTCGTCTTTAGCGTCGTACACTATTAGCTCAACCTCAATACCTTTAGCTTTTAGTTCCTTAACTGCTGCTTCAGCACCGTCTTTCAGCATTACGAAGTATGGGTTGCCCAAGTTACTGACCAGTAGGGCAAATGTCAGCTTCTTCTTGCCAGGAGCTGGTGCTATGTATAGCGAAGCCACCACACCGGCTATGATTGCTATGATTATTATCGCCACGACTATACCTATCAACGTCTTTTTAGCTATACCTAGGGTTCTCATGAGAGTTACCTCAGGATTTTTAGAGAATTGAATAAATATAAAGGTTCAATATTTTGTTTTTCAGTAATTGTCGACTACTACTTCACATATCGCAAGCCTCTAGTTAGTGCGATCGCTGCAACTACCAAGACTATTCCCTTGACTACCCATTGGTAGAATGGGTTTACGCCCATGAGAATTAAGACGTTTGTTATTAATGTTAGTACGTAAGCTCCAAAGAATGGTCCTATTGGTGAACCTACACCACCTGTTAACTGTATTCCACCTAGTACCGATGATGCAATCGCATCAAGCTCTGCACCCCAACCTGTCCATGGATATGCTACTTCTAGTCTAGCATCCATCATTAGACCAGCTATTGCATAATAGCACCCAGCTAGTGTAAATGTCATTAACTTGATTAGGTCAGCGTTTATGCCTGAACACCTAACAGCTTCTTCATTACCACCGATCGCATATATGTACCTACCCCATCTCGTGTATGTTAGTAGGAAGAAGTTGAGTGCTGTGAAGAAGAACATCAACCATACCATTGTTGGTAGTGGCCCTATGTCCATAGTGAGTACTCCGAAAGCTCTTAAGCCAACAATTGGCTGACCTCCTGTCAGTATTAGTACCATACCTCTACCAGCTACCAACGCAGCTAAAGTAGCTACGAAGGATGGAATCTTAGCCTTAGTCACTAGTAGACCATTTATGAAACCTACTAATGCACCTATTGCTATACCTGTTAGAAATGCTATTGCTAGTGGTTGCTTGTAGTATACAAAGGTTATTGCAGCTACCGTACCTGCAAGGGCCATTGTTGAACCTGGTGATAGATCTATGCTACCCATCAGTATTATCATGGATTCACCAAATGCTAGTAGAGCTAGTGGTGCTGTCTGTAGTGCTAGTACTCTCTGGTTATACGGTGTTAGGAATGCTGGCGATAGTACTGCTGATACGATGAATAGTCCAAGAAATGCTATGAATGGCTTAGATACTTCATGCTGCCAAAAAGCCTTCAATATCTCTGTAGCTTGGTGGCTGGATCTACTACTCCTACCTCCCACTCTTCTCACCTCAACCGACCATTAACTTGTAGATATCCTCTCTCGAAACATTTTTATTAATGAGTTCAGCCACTTTCATACCATCCCTCATAACGACTATTCTGTCAGCTAGTGATAGTACCTCATCGATGTCAGACGATAGAAGTATCACAGCTAATCCCTCATCAGCTAGCTTGGCGATTATCTTCCTAATTTCGACCTTCGCGCCAATATCGATACCGAAGGTAGGTTCATCGAGAATCACAATCTTTGGCTTTACCTCAAGCATCTTAGCTAGTGAGACCTTCTGCTGATTACCACCACTCAGATTAGCGACCTTAGTCTTAGTACTAGGAGTCACTATGTTCAATGCCTTGATCCAGTACCGTGCAACCTCCTCTTCTCTACCTAGATCGATTAGGCCAAGGTATTTACAGAGCTTGTATAGTGATGGTAGTGATATATTGGCCTTGACCGACATCGTCAGTACGAGTCCTTCTCTCCTTCTATCCTCAGGTATGTATACAATACCGTGTCTCAAGGCATCAACAGGTCCTCTTATCCTAACTTCTCTACCCTCAATCAATACCTTACCTTTTGTAATTCTACCGAGACCAATTATTGCCTTACCGAGCTCTGTCTTACCTGCACCTAGTAGACCAGTTACACCCAGTATCTCACCAGCGTAGACCTTAAAGCTAATACCTTTGAGCGGTACTTCAGTTACTCTCTCTGGTGTTACCCAGAGATCAATTACTTCGAGTGTAGGTACCTTACTAACCTTCTCTATCTCTTCAGCTCTAAGCTCTCTCTTTACGTAGAATTCAGCTAGCTCTCTACCTAACATCATCTTTACAATATCCTGTGGTGATACTTCACTCACTCTTACAGTAGCTATCTTCTTCCCATCTCTGAGAACTGTTACCCTATCACAGATTTGAAATACCTCCTCTATCCTGTGTGTTATGAATATCATTGATCTACCCTGCTTCTTCAACGTCCTCATTATATCGAATAGCCTCTCGATCTCTTTCGGAGTTAGTGGACTAGTTGGCTCATCGAGACATATGATTCTCGCATTCTCGGATAGAGCACGAGCGATCTGAACTATCTCCTGT
>CAZYGV010000005.1:0-22032 GCA_964647155.1 uncultured Thermoproteales archaeon
ACTTAGTAAGGGACTACTTAGTAAGGGTGTTGAGAGAGTAGTTCTCAGGAATGTTCATAGCTTTAATGAACTTAGAGAGTACTGGATTCAAGCTACCTGGAATAAGTACCTCATCGATGGTAGTAGAGAGGTGCTTGGGAATAGAGAATGTCTACTTAATGAACTCGGTGTTGAAGTGTATTGAGTTGATGAGGATGAGAGAGAAAGATAGGGGTTGGAGAGTGATGTTACTACTGTATTTTCTTAAGCATTCCCTCTAGTATTTTTGCATGTCTCTCTTCATCTCTTGCCGTGTATTCGAAGAGCGTCTTCCATGGTTCATCATGGTGTTTTGCTTCTTCGTGTCTCTCTTCTGCTGCTTTCTTCTCTGCTTCGATTCTCATTTCAATGAACTTCCTTAAGTCAGATATTTTACCTGCATGTACTATTGCCCTTGCTCCGTGAATTGCTTCTTCCATTGCTATTGTCTTAAGAGCTTCAGCAACCTCTACTAGTCCACTTTCCTCAGCTATCATTGCTGCAGCTAGGTACATTGTTACTTCCCCGGATTCGCCTCTAATCCACTTGTCTAGGTATTCCTCTAACTTCATACCTCTCACCGAGGATGTTGTACACTACCTAAGTTATAATGTTTTCTATCCTAACATGTGTAGTTTTGTATTGTAAAAGTTTATTGGTTAGTATTCCTAACTGTTGGTGTGCAAGTGATTTTAGGGATTTTGGTGTTTGGGTATGGGGTTTGGTATGTCTAGTGGTGTTGTACTTGATGAGAGGGATTTCGCTATCTTGAAGATTTTAGCTAGGAATGCTAGGATTTCTTTTGCTGAGATTGGTAGGGTTTTGGGTTTGAGTGATGTTGCTGTTTTGAAGAGGGTTAGGAGATTGGAGCAGCTTGGTGTTATTCGGGGGTACAGGGTTGTTGTTGATCCGAGGAAGTTGGGTTACTCCTTGATTTCTATTACCGGTGTTGATGTTGAGCCTGAGTACCTCTTTGAAGTTGTTGAGCATCTTAAGGGGTTAGAGTGTATTAAGTTTCTTGCTGTTACGTCTGGTGATCACTCTGTTGTGGCTACTATATGGGCTAGGAGTAGTGAGGAGCTAGCTCGTATTCATGGTGAGCTAGCTAGAAGACCAGGTGTGAAGAGAGTTTGTCCTGCTATACTTCTTTACACAGTTAAGGAGGAGGTCCTCTAGGTAGCTGTCTCCCTGATTGCTAACTTATAGGCTTAATTTCGCTCCACAGTACCTACATCTCCTGTCACTTAGGTTATTTACTGCGCCGCAGAGTGGACAGATGTTTGCTCCTAACTCCATAGCTCTTGACCTTAACATGTCTATTCTAGTTATTATCTCGCTTCTCTTCCTTTCATATAGCTCGAGCAGTTTGTTGTAGGTTTTCTCGCTTATCTCTCCTCTCCTATACTTCTCGTATGCTCTATCGATGTACTTGTCGTACTTCTTCAGCTCATCAAGTAGCTCACGTACTTTCTGTGCTATGTTCTGGAGTTCTGGTGTTGAGGTGAGTAAGGTGAGTGTGTTCTGCGTTCTTCGTCCTCTACTTGCTAGTGCTATGGCTAGTGTTATGGCTGTAATTATGAGTATGAATGTTAGTGCCAGTGGTAGTGCTGGTACTGATATGCCGAAGACTTCTACTGTCGGTGTGTTCAAGTTTAGTCCCCAATGGTAAAATTTCTTGAGTGTGATCAATATTATTGTCGCTATCTTTCCGTATTATCTTGCTACTGAGCTATAGCTACTGTCATGAGTATTGTATATAGTTGTGTCTGGACTAGTGACTTAATTGGTAGGGTTCTGTACTGTGCGTAGTACTCAAATATCTTAGTCATTTGCTCGAGCTTCTGGTCTATTTCCTTTAGTAGTTGCTCGAGTTCTTTGGTACCTCTCTCGACCTCGTACTTAATTGCTCTGTAGAGTAATCCCCATCTGAGCATTCTTGACCATAGGTAGTTCGATACGTACTCATCGAAGGTCTCTGCTACTGTTGCTGATCTAAGGGTTTCTTTAGCTGTTTTAGCCCACTTCTCTTCTGCTTCGAGATTTACCTCAAGTATCTCCAGGAAGTACCTTAGTGCTTCTGTGAATGGATTTTCTCGTGATGACTTGGACTCAACCTTCTCGAAGTATCTCTTCAGCTCGCTTAGTTCCTCTCTTAGCTTCGAGATTGTTAGAAGGATTATATCTCTCCTCGGTACTCCAATTGGTGTTGTATTGAATATCCTGTCGTCTACGATGTACGGTACCTCGATTACCACCTCTAGGAAGTCTTTACCTAGTCTCTCAGCGTAGTCCATGCTGGAGCCACCGTGCTTAATCTTCTCGATAGGTACCTTACCTAGTTGCTGTTCAAGGAAGTCGTAGTACTCCTTCGTGCTAATGAGCTTGAACACAGCATCTGTTAGCTTCTTTGCGTAAGGTACTTCAGGTTCTCCTAGATGTAGTGGTATGTTGTGTCTCTTAGCTGCTTCGTGGAGGTAGGGATAGAGCTGTGGTACTGGTTTCGATAGGTAGAAGTATACTCCTGTGAATGAGCTATTGTGTAGGCTAAATATGAAGTCTGGTCTATAGTCATCGATTAACTTCATGATTGCTCTTGTCTCTGGTGTGGGTTTATCCCACTTGAGTTCCTTGTACTCTATGGGGAATGTCCACTCAACCTGTAGGTATGCTGGTGGTCTGTAGTAGTTTCTAATGTATTTCCTGATGCTGAAAGGTCCTTTGAACCAACCTTCATTTAGCTTAGCTCCGTACACGTCAGCAACCTTCACAATGATCCAGGTGGTATTTGTTAGCTTCCATAGCTCTGGGTTCTCTACCAGGTAACGACTCAGATACTCGAGTACTAGTGAACCGATTGGTTCATTTGGATGGGGGAAACCGAAAGCTAGTACTGTACGTCTTCCTTCACCTACCTTGATAGCTAAGACTGGGTCACCTGTCCTAGCAACTCCAGCTTCGATAACCTCTACTTGATCACTGTACTTGGAGGCTAGCTCTCTTGTACTCTTGTAGAGTTCGCTTACGGTTAGGAAGTCACTGTACTCAGGTACCGAATCTACGCACTTAATTACCTCACGTAGGATTTCATGCTTTACCTTGGTAGTGGTCATGAGTTATAGATTTGATGAGGGTGAACTTAAGAGTTTGGAGCATCAGAGAGGGTGACATTCGTCATCTATCAGGTAGCCGAAGTCTTCATCACTCATCTCCACCACTTGACCTGATTTACTGTACTTTCCTTCTTCTCTGTAGTGTAGTTGTGGTCTAGAGTTAGGGTAATATATCTTCATCTTAACTCTGTTTCGTGACTATGTCCATCAGGTATTTACGTGGATTGATCGTGAAGAGACCTTACGTTGACCTGATTCTCAATGGTGCTAAGGTTTGGGAATTGAGGAGGACCTACACGAGGATTAGGGGTACTATTGCTCTTATCTGTGATAGAGCTGTTGTTGGTCTTGTAGATCTCGTTGATGTCTTTAAGATGAGCGTTGATGATTTGGTTGATCATGTCGATAAGCACTGTGTTCCTCCTGATGAGCTGTATCGGTATGCTGGTGATAGGGATGAGCTGTATGTTTGGGTTCTCGCTAGACCTCGGAGGTTGAGTAAACCTATTTACTTCGAGTTTCCTAGAGGTGCTCAGGTTTGGGTTAGGTTACCTAGAGAGGTTGTCGATAGGGTTGTGAGGGAGATCTATGGTGAGTGAGTACGTTTTTCGTGTTCATAGGAAGTTAGTTCCAAGGTTGACTTATCGTTGGGAGGGTTGTCTAGAGTTAGTGTCTAGTGATGGTAGGGTTGTTAAGGTCGAGATCCCTGGATCAATTATTCAGTGGTTGAAGAGAGGTGAGGAGGTTAAGCTCGTTGTCTCTGGTGAGTTGAAGGATGTGTTTACGAGAGATGACTCGTTTGAGCTATACCGTAGGTACGGTGGTGAGTGGATTAAGGTTTGGCCAGTGTTCTCAAGGGTATATGAACTACCTCGTCACGATCCACTCACAGGTAGGGTCGTCTATAAGTACCGTGTACTAGCTAGGGAGGCTATAACTAAGGAGGATTACGAAGCTATAGTTGAGCTTGAGCAGTACCACTATGCGTCGAAGAAGGAGGTTGTTGCTATTTGGAGATGTCCTAAGTGTGGTTCGTACAAGGAGTCAAACGTACCTCCTAAATGTGATAAGTGTGGTGTGGAGATGACATTGACCTGGATAAAGGGTTCACTACCTGCATCTAGATTCCTAATTCTCGAGCTACTGGATAGACAACCCTTCGAACCTAGAGTACTCGGGTATGTCAGGATTGATCCACCAATACCATTGATGTCGCGTAGAGTAGTTACTCCCGATGGTAAGGTCATCATTGAGAGACACATTAGAGAGAAAGTCTTTCCAGAAGACTGGTTCGTACCGACATTCTGGCCTGAGTACCTACTGAGGAGATTGAGGAAGAGACTGAAGCAACTAGCTGCTAAGTACGGTAAGAGACTAGCTAGAGCTATGCTCAGTGACATGGTTAGGAAACTCGCTATTGCTAGGTGCAATACAGCAGCTGCGAGAATAGCTAGAGTTGTGATCCACCCTGACTACAGAGGTGATGGACTAGGTGTCCTAGCTGTTAAGGCCTGCATTGAGTGGGTTAGAGAGAGGAGAGTACCTGAGATGAAGCGTGAGAAACACCTCATAGAGACGATTGCTCAGATGGCTAGGTACAATCCATTCTTCGAGAAAGCTGGTTTCAAGTTCGTTTGGGAAACTGCTTCAGGTAGACCAGTACTCTACTACCCACTTACACCACTAGGTAAGGAGTACCTCAATAGGTTCCTAGCAACTGATGAGCACGCTAAGAAGCATGGTGGTGTGCTGTATAGACCTAAGTTCACAGCCGTTGAGAAGCTTAAGGGACCGATAGTGTTCAACAACGTCACTAAGGTCTACAGCAATGTCCTTGACATGAGCAAGCTACCTAAGGAGTTACAGGATGTGCTGAAGTCATTTGGTGTTGAGAGGAGAATTGTGCAGAAGTACGTTCTCCGTGATGTAAATTTAGAGATCTACCCTGGAGAGATCGTTGTAGTCATTGGTCTATCAGGTGCAGGTAAGACAACACTACTCAGAATGATCGTTGGTAGTGCTCTCAAGCTCCAGGATGAGAGGTATCAACCAACTTCAGGAACTGTTAAGGTACCTGAGAACACTAAGTTAGCAGCACTCATACCTGGAGAACTAGAGCCTAAGTTCGGTGAAGAAAGCTTGCTCGAGCACTTATACAGCAAGACAAAGGATGAAGTGCTTGCTGTAGAGGTACTGAATATCTGTGGTCTCTCTGATGCCGTCTTCTATAGAGCTAAGTTCTCAGAACTCTCAACAGGACAGAAAGAAAGAGCAAAGATAGCTTCACTACTTGCTGAGAGACCTAACTTAGTAGTTATCGATGAGTTCACTGCTCACCTAGATAGCGTTACTGCTCAAAGAATTGCTAGGAAGATAGCTGAGGTATGTAGGAGAGCAGGTATAACATTAGTAGTCTCAACTAATAGACCTGAGGTTATCAAGACCCTGAATCCAGATAAGGTACTGTACGTAGGCTACGGCTCAGTCATAGTTAAGAGAGGAGAAGAGATACTACGTGAATTAGGATTAGTCAGTGAAGAGAAGAGACAATGAGGTACCTGAGTAGAGTTGTACCAGGTATCAACTACCTCGATGAGGTACTGACGGAAGCGAGGTACCTCTATGCCTCGAAGTACTGTAGGAAGAGAGCTGTACTGGATCTCGGGTGTGGGTACTGTATAGGACTTAAGTACGTATGTGATGTAGCTAGGTATGTCCTCGCTGTAGACAGAGATAGGTGTGTACTACGTACAGTAGTCAAGGAACTGAGTAGGAGGTACCTTAACCTCGATGTTATATGCTGCATAGCTGAGAAATTACCGCTTAGAAAGCAGATCTTCGATACTGTACTGGTGATGGATCTGATAGAGCACATAGCCCAAGTACATGACCTACTCAATGAAGTGAGGAGAGTATGCAAGGTAGGTGGTACTGCTATATTCTCGACACCTAACGCAGATGTCTCTAGGAGAAATCCACACCATGTCAGAGAGTATAGGTTAGGTACCTTACTGACATTACTGAGTAGGTACTTCACCGTGAAGCAAGTACTTGGACAGGTACTAGTGAATAGATTTCTAGCAGCTTTAAGTAAATTGGGTATACCAGTAGGTGCTGTAATGTACCTACTCAGGAAGATCTTTAGGACATCAACGCTGGTTGATGTATTGAGAACAAAATCAGTATCGAGGGAAGTACTACTTGAAGTACTTAGACCTGAACCTATAGTGAGCACTGTAATGCACACGCATGCACATATAATAGTTGTGGTCTACGTTAAGTAGCTCGGTAATACCTTAAAATAGGGTCTATACACTGCTTACTTGACTATAGCGGAGGGATCTCGTATTGGACATTGAGGAGAGACTTAGACTAATTAAGAGGGCTCCAACAGAGGAGATACTAACTGAAGAGGAACTTAAGTCATACCTAGAGCGTGGTTTCAAGCTAAGACACTACATAGGGTTTGAGATCTCAGGTTGGATACACATAGGTACTGGTCTCGTGTGTATGAGTAAGGTTGTTGATCTACAGCGAGCAGGTATTGAGTGTACGATCTTCCTAGCTGATATACACTCCTGGATTAATGAGAAGTTAGGTGGTGACCTAGACCTGATTAGGGAGGTAGCTGCTAAGTACTACGTCAAGACATTGAAGAAGTGTATTGAGGTTCTTGGTGGTGATCCTGAGAGAGTTAAGTTCGTACTCGGATCAGAGCTCTACCACAATAACGATGAGTACTGGATGACTGTACTCGACGTAGCTAAGAACGTCAACTTAGCTAGAGTCCAGAGATCGATAACGATACTTGGTCGTAAGATGGGTGAAGGAGTACCATTTGCTTGGTTGGTATATCCAATAATGCAGGTTGCAGATATCTTCGCACTTGGTGTGCACATAGCTCATGCAGGTATTGATCAGAGGAAAGCTCATGTAATAGCTAGAGAGGTAGCACCATACCTAAGATTCAAACCCCTAATTCTCGACGGTGAGAGAATAAAGCCAATAGCACTACACCACCACCTACTTACAGGACTATCACTAACCAAGATACCCGAAAGCAAGGAAGAGCTAATAGAGTACAAGATGAGCAAGAGCAAACCAGAATCCTGCATATTCCTTCACGATACACCGGATGTAGTGAAGAGGAAAATACTAAAGGCATTCTGTCCACCAAGAGAGATAACCTACAACCCAGTTATGGACATAGCGAAGACACTGCTCTTCAGAGATAGAAGAAAACCTTTCATTATAGAGAGACCACCTAAGTACGGTGGAACAATAGAGGTCTGGTCATATGAAGAACTTGAGAAGATATACGTTGAAGGTAAGCTACATCCACTAGATCTGAAGAATGCTGTAGTCGACGAGTTGAATAGGCTATTAGAGCCACTACACAAGTGGTTTAGTAGTGGTGAAGGTAGGAAGTTGATTACTGAGATGAAGGAGCTACTAGAAGGGAGAATAACTAGGTGATCAGACCGGGTTCAATTCATCCCTTCTCAGATGCGCAAGACCTTCATCACCAATTGACTCACTGTAACCTAGCACAAATACTTTTCTCTCTTACGAACGTACACCATTATGGAAACTACTGAAAGCAATATCTTTCCACTCTATAAATTCACTACAGTATGATAGCACAAGAAGATCTATACTCAATGTTTACTCCTAAACATGGGGTATATAATGTGAAAATACTTACACTATTGCTAATGTGATATATTGTAAAGAAAGACTAGGGGTGCTATTGTTTTAATCGAAAATCTTATTAAGTCTTCTCAACACCGAGACACACAGAGGTGAAGTGAGTGGCTGAGAGGAGAAAGGGTGAGTTAAAGGAGAAGATACTACAGGTACTGAAGACAGAGGGACCACTAGCACCAGAGGAGATTGCAGTCAAAATAAACTATGACAAGATAAACATAGTTAAGGCACTACTCACGAGAATGGTGAAGCAAGGCATTGTAGAGAAGACACCTGAAGGTAAGTATAGAATCAAGGCGTAAACACAAAAATATTCATTTTCGAGTTACACCCTATCTAGAGGTCCATATGTTAAAACAACTAAACTCTTTTCTCTTCAAATTACCTAACCTACCATTCTCCTAGGTCATTTAACCTTAGCTCCTGCAGGAACTTCTTCTGGTGCATCAACAGTTAGTAGGTAGGGTTTACCGTTCACATCAGCAGCTAGTAACATTCCCTGTGAGAGTACTCCAAATATTTTCTTAGGCTGTATGTTCGTCAGTACTACCACCTTCTTTCCAACCAGTTCATCAGGTCTATACCTATCACCAATACCAGCAACTAACTGTCTTACTTCACCACCGATATCGACCTCAAGTCTAATTAACTTCTTTGAGCCGGGTATCTGCTCAGCCTTAAGTACCTTTCCAATTCTGATATCTAGCCTAGAGAAGTCCTCTAACGTAATGTAGTTGCTACTCATGTACGTACACCGAGTTAGTGAGCAAGTACGAGGTAACTCTTATTATTTCCCCTATGTAGTTCAGTACGATAACAGCATATGGGGTGTGGCTCATTGTTTCATGTAGTGAGATAACCCTGAGTGAGCGTGAGTATAAGATCATAGACCTCATTAGCAGAGGTATCAAGGATTTAGATAAGGTGGCTAACGAGCTAGGTCTCGATAAGTCTGCTTTAATGAGAGATTTAGCCGGCTTAGAGAGTAGAGGGTTAGTGAAGATTATCAGAGAGGATGTCAAGTATCTAGAGGTTACTGAAGAGGGTAGAAGGTACATTACTCTAGGTCTACCTGAGGAGAGGATCCTTAAGGTACTTCTTGAGTGTAGCAGGGTGAGAGAAGGCATTGAGCTTAGTGAGTTACCTAAGCTATGCCGTGAACGTGGTATTGATGTATCTAGTGGAGAGATTAAGATTGGTATTCAGTACTTGATTAGAGCTGGTGTATGCTCTATTGAACGCGGTATCATTAAGCTCACTAGTGACGAGAGAGCTGTGAAGAGATTTCTTGAGGATTGCAGTAGATTGAGAGCTGCTCTCAAGTTAGCTGAGGAACAGGGATTGAGGAGTAAGGTTGTCGAGGTATTTGGTGAAGATTTAGTTGCTACTCTCAAGAGAAGGAAGCTGGTTAAGGAAAGGGTAAGGACTTACTTCACGTTGGAGTTAACAGAGATGTGTAGAGAGTATCTGAATAAGGGGCTTCTCAAGGTTAGACCGCTGGTTACGAGATTAACGCCGGAACTAATTACTTCAGGTAAGTGGAAAGAGGTTGAATTTAAGAAGATTGACTTCAGTATTCCTGTTCCTGTAGTGTATCCTGGAAGGAAGCATCCATACATGGAGTTCCTAGACTATGTCCGTGAGCTACTTATATCGATGGGTTTTGAGGAGATGAAGGGTCCTCATGTCGAGCTAGAGTTCTGGAATTTCGATATTCTATTTCAAGCGCAGGATCATCCAGCTAGAGAAGTCCACGATACGTACTTCCTCAAGTATCCTAGAGAAGGTATTGTTAGAGATGAAGAGTTAATGAAGAGAGTAGCTGCAGTTCATGAAAATGGTTGGGTAACTGGATCACGTGGTTGGGGTTATAAGTGGGATCCACGTAGAGCACTTAGGTTGATATTGAGGACGCAGACGACAGCTGTGTCCATGAGGACACTATACGAGAGAGGGGAAGGTGAGTACAGGTGCTTTGCTCTTGATAGAGTCTTTAGACCAGAAACCCTAGATCCAAAACACTCTATGGAGTTCTATCAGCTAGAGGGAATAATAGTGGGTAAGAACATATCCTTCAAGCACCTACTCGGATTCTTCGTTGAGTTCTGTAAGAAGCTAGGTCTAGGTAAACCAAAGTTCAAACCAGCGTACTTTCCATTCACAGAACCAAGTGTTGAAGGTTTCATATATCACCCTAAGCTGGGTTGGATTGAGGTACTACCAGGTGGTATGTTTAGACCAGAGGTACTACTACCACTCGGTATCAAAAACTGTAGAGTAGCTGCATGGGGTATAGGTATTGACAGAATAGCTATGACAGTACTGGGTATAGATGACATTCGTGATCTCTTCTCTAAAGACCTTACATTCTTACGTAGAAAACCACTACCTCTAATACCTAATTTACTGAGGTGATTACGTGCCAATTGTGGACATATCTTGGAGAGACCTAGAGAAGTTACTTGGTAAATCACTTACGAGAGAAGAACTTGAGGATTTATTACCGAGACTCAAGTGCGAGGTAGAGTCTATTGAGGACGATGTAGTGAGGTACGAGGCAACTCATGATAGACCTGACCTCTTCTCAGTAGAGGGACTAGCAAGAGCAATGAAGGGCTTACTAGAGCTAGAGCTTGGACTACGAAGGTTTAGACTTCAAGAGAGAACTGCAGCTCTTGTAGAGGTTGAGAACGTATACTACAGACCATACATAGCATGTGCAATAGTTCGTGGTCTAGAGTTAAGTGATGAAGCTGTTAGACAAATAATGAATCTACAGGAAAAGCTCCACATAACGTACTGCAGAGGTAGGAGAAAAGCATCCATAGGAGTGTACGACCTATCAACAATAAAACCACCAATCAGGTACACTCTGGTTAAGCCAGATGACATAAAGTTCACACCACTAGGCCACACACAGTCCATGAATGGGTACGAGATACTAAAGTACACTGAACAGGGTAGAGAGTATGGGTATATCATAGCGAATTACGATAAGTATCCACTACTGGTGGATAGTGAAGGTACAGTATTATCAATGCCACCAATAATAAACAGTGAGGACACTAAGGTAACTGAGAAGACTAAAGATGTATTCATTGACGTAACTGGTACAGACCTAAAGACCGTACTCGACATGTTGAACGTAATGGTATGCAACATAGCTGAGAGAGGGAAACCCGAAACCATTGAGCTAGTAGTTGTGAAGTATGGAGATAAAGAAATAACAACACCACAGCTCACTCCACTTCACTGGAACCTAGAGGTTAGGTACGTGAATGAGAATTTAGGTACTGAGCTAAGTAAGGACGAAATTACAAAATGTCTACTCAAGATGAGACATGACGTAAAAGAACTAAGTCCAGAAGTACTCGAAGTAGAGGTAGCACCTTACAGACTAGATGTACTACACGTAATAGACCTCGTTGAAGATGTTGCAATGGCATTAGGATACGAGAACATAACACCTGAACTACCTGAACAACCATACGTCAGTGGTCGCGAAGCACCAATTGAGATCTTCTCTAGAGCTATAAGACATGTAATGATTGGACTTGGATTTCAGGAAGTAGCTAACTACATGATGAGTAATCCAGATACATTACTCAGAAAAATGAGATTACCACAGCAACCATTAGTCGAGGTAGAGAACCCAAAAAGTGAGAAATACACATGTCTAAGAAATTGGTTAGTACCAGGACTTCTTGAAGTAGTGGCCTACAATAAGGTAGCTGGGTACCCAATTAAGGTATTCGAAGTAGGAGATGTGGTAGTAGTGGATGAGACAGTTGACAATAGAGCAAGAACCAAGAGACACCTAGCATGTGCCATAGCTGATCCTAAGGCAACAATAACAGATGTACTAGTTGTATTGAGAGCACTAATGATAGCACTAGGACTGGAGTACAGACTTAGAGAAGTGGAGCATCCCTCATTTATACCAGGTAGAGGTGCCGAAGTGCTGGTAGATAATGAGGTCGTAGGCATAATCGGTGAAGTACATCCAGAAGTTCTTATGAACTTCGACATACCTGTACCTGTTGAAGTCATGGAGATAGATTTGACAAAATTGATGGAGAAGTACAGCAGTGTACGCGGAGGTATTCACCTAGCTAATGAGTCTTGAAAATCAGCATCTCTACCTTATCCTCACCAATCGGTGCCGCCTGAGCACATCATCTAACTCAACATCACTATCTTAAAATTTAAGTCCTCTACCATATCACTTAACATCTAGGTGATGAAACCGCTGTATACAGATAGGTGAAGAATTAGCCGATGACTGACTAAGCGTATAGCCAACATTTGACGAAATGCTCTGGCTCAACCTCCACCATTGGTGGCTCTTCTTTCCTACACCTATCGTTTGCGTATGGACATCTCGGGTGAAACCTACATCCTGGAGGTGGATTAATTAGGCTAGGTACCTCACCTGGTATGAATTCTAGCTTCTTAGTCTCTCTTAGTGTGGGGACTGCTCCTATGAGCTTCTGTGTATAAGGGTGTTTTGGTGAAAGGTATATTTGCTCTGCAGTACCTATCTCAACTAGCTTACCTGCATACATCACAGCTACTCTATCAGCTAGCTCACTTGCGAGGGCAAGATCATGAGTTATGAATATGTATGAGAGGTTATGCTGCTTCTTAAGTCTCTTCAGCAGGTTCATGATGTTGGCTTGTGTTACCACGTCTAGTGCTGATGTAGGTTCATCGAGTATTACTAGCTTTGGATTCATTATCAAGGCCATTGCTATGACAACTCTCTGCTTCATACCACCGGAGAGTTCGTGAGGATACCTAAAGGCTACTTCTCTGGGAAGACCTACTCTCTCAAGAACATCCATAGCTATCTTGAGTGCTTCCTTCTTGTTCATCCCCTCATGCACGATAAGTGGTTCAGCAACTTGATAACCTACCTGTAGCACCGGGTTGAGAGCATTCATTGCTCCTTGAAATACCATCGATATCTTTCTCCACCTAATCTTCCTATTCATCTCTTCATCACTTAACTTCATCAACTCAATACCCTCAAATACTATACTACCATCGTAGGTATGCACATTTCTAGGCAGTAATCTCATTATTGAGATACCTATGGATGTCTTACCACAGCCAGATTCACCGACTAGAGCAAGTGCTTCGCCTTCCCTAACATCAAAACTAACTCTGTCAACAGCCTTGACTATTCCTCTAGTCGTTCTGTAGTACAACCTCAGGTCAGTAACCTTTAGGAGAACCATAATGATCCCTCACATCTCTCTCAATCTTGGATTAACAACCTTATCGAATGCGTACCCAAGAAGTGCGAAGGCTGCAGCTGTTAAGGATATGAAACCTGCAGGTATGAGAACCCACCACCAGTAGCCATGTATTGGTGCTCCAGCAGCTTCTGCATCACCAAGTATCTTACCCCATGTCGGTAATACTGGATCACCGAGACCTAGGAAGCTAAGCGCTGCCTCAATGAAGATGTAGACTGGTACGCTGATCGATATTATGGAGAATGTGTAGGGTAGTACTCTTGGGAATATGTGTCGAAGTATTATTCTCCAATTCGATGCACCGTACGACTTTGCAGCTTCAATACATGGTTCCTCTCTGATCTGAAGCACCATACTTCGCACAACCTTAGTCGTTGTCCCTACGAAGCCAAAAGCTATTAGGACAAATATTAGTGCGAATACTCCTGGTCTGTAGAAGAATGAGATCAATATGAGGATTGGTAGTAGTGGAATTATCATCATCACATCTGTTATCCTCTGGATAATCTCATCAACTTTACCACCATAGAAACCACTGATGATCCCAAATATTGTTTGCAGTAGTGTTACGCAGATAGCGGTTATTAAGCCAAAGGCTAGAGCTACTGGAGCACCCCAGAGAATCCCAATCATGAGATCTCTCCTCATGTCATCTGTACCAGCTAGACCATATACCTTACCGTAGATAATGAGCTTGACATCTACATCATCTTCCTCACTAAACCCAGTAACCTCAATGTTAACCCTATACGTCCCCTTAAGTACCTTGACCTTAGAGATATCGTACATATCTGGACTCTTCACAGCAAAGAAGTAGACTTCAGGAGCTACAACAACTGGTTCACGACCAGTAGTAGATCTAACGAATTCAGTTGTCTTCTTAAGTATCAGCTCATCTGTTGAATCAATTACCTTAGTACCATTCTCAAGTGTTAGACCACTAATCACAATTTCCGATCTATCAGGTCGAATGAACTTTATCGTTACCTCCACCTTACCCTCGGATCTTACAAAGAAGAAGAATCTGAACTCTGAGGGAAAGTCATCGTACTTGTACCTGAAGCTAGTTGATAGGTATATCCTCTTCATCGTAAGGTTCTTGTACGTAACTACGAAGCTTCTCTTCTTAAAGTCATCTGGATATAGCTTGATGGTCTTAGGTAGCTTCTTACCTACAAAGAACTCAACCCACTCAGGTGCAGCAACTCTAGGATTCTCAATCCACGCCCTCGGATCATTCCACTTCTTAACCACATCGTAAGGCGCCCATATGGGTACAAGGACTGCTAATGATGCTATAAATATCAGCAGTATGAATGCTGCAATGCCACTCCTAGTCCTAAGAACCTCCTTTAGAACAGCCTTAACACCAATAGGAGGAGCACTCAAACTACCTCACCCCTCCAACTCTAACTCTTGGGTCAAGGAATGCATAGAGAATATCTAGGACAAATATTGTGATCACGAAGAGATACGCATACATAACTGTTAAACCTATTATGACAGGGGCATCCATACTCCAAATAGCCTCCCAGTATAGACTACCTAAACCAGGCCACGAGAATACGGTCTCTGTAACAATAGCACCTGTCCATGAACCAGCAAGAGCTATGGCAACCATAGTTACAATTGGCGGTGCAGCTGGTCTAAGTACGTACCTCCTCATGACAAGGTTCTCGGGCAATCCTTTAGCTCTAGCTGCAGTGACGTAGTCTTCCTGAAATATACCAACAACGAGATTCCTCGTTATATATGCCCAGTAGCCGAAGAATGCAAAAACCCATGTGAATAGTGGTAATGCTAGATGGTACAGTAAATCAGCTGTGAAGGACCAGGGATCTTCATGAGGCCTACTAACTAGTCCACCAGGTGGAAATATCCTAAGGTAGAACGAGAATAGTAGTATAAAGATCATACCGAAGAACCATGGTGGAATCACGTAGGTTATGATAGCGAATATTGTCATAGCCCTATCGAAGAAGGATAGTGCTCTCCTAGCCATGTGAAGACCTAAGTAGATACCAAGAATAGCTTCGAGAATGGTACCTAATGTGAAGAGGAGTACAGACCAAGGTAATCTCTCAAGTATTATATCCCTAACTTTACTTGAACCAGCAGCACTTCTTAGGTGCATAGCTCTACCTAAGTCAAGTGTAAGAGCTTGAACTAGGTATATGAATGATCGTTGAATAAATGGCTTATCAAGACCCATAGCCTTAATTCTCTGCTCAATGAGTTCCTTTCGATACTTCTCCTTCATAGGTTCAGGTAGTGCTCTAAAGGCAGGATTCCTAGCTAATTGTTGAGATACCTCAAACTCAATTTGTTCCCTCAAGATCTTATCTATGTACCCACCGAAGTTCGCTATGACAATGGTTATGTAGGTAGCTATGATGAGCGTTAGACCTAGCACTAGAACCCTCTTCCCTAGGTACTTCACGTACCCAGGGATTCTCAAACATTAGTCACCTCAATCAATGTAATGTGGTCAGAAACACTGAAGTGTAGTTATATATTTTAGTTTTTCTACAAATAGCTCGTGAGACCTAAGTCCTTGATCATACTGTCAATAGTCTTAATGTCAATGGGATTCGTACTAGTCGTACTATCGAACGTAACATACATGAAGAAGATCGGCGGTGGCGTACTTACAATAGAGATACCACCTGGTACGTCAGTCAGAAGATTTAGTATAGCTGGATTGGTTGAGATTAGAGCAAAGGTACCGAAAGGTGTTACTCTGTACTTCCTCACGGAGGTTCAGTACCTTAGATACTTGAGAGAAGGTAAGTTACCAAAAACATACGTAACTGCAGAAGAAAATAGATTGTATGTACAGAATCCAGAGTACCTCGTAGCAATTAGTGAGAGGAGTAAAGTAGTCACCGTGGAGGTAGGATATGAGGTGTACTCAGTTACTAAACCGTACGCACTACTAGCAATACCATCGTACATAGTGACAATAATTGGGGTATGGTTACTAACTAGGTGGTTAGTGACGAGACGATAGTGGTAAGGTAGATGAGGGAAAATTAAAGGAAGTGAGTACAGAAGGAAAGAAAAGAAAGTTGGGGAAAGCTAGGTGACAGATAACAAGTCTTAAGGTTACTTGCTTGCTGGTTTCCTCCTTGCTAGTACTGCAGCTAGTGCTATTGCTATGATTGCTAGCACTATGGCGACTATAGATAGCGACATCACAGTTGAGATCTGTGCTGATAGACCCGATATTGACGCACTTAGGTCAGATATCGTGTCCTCTAGCCTTGATATGGATCCTCTAATATCCTCAATGTCACCACCTAGCTTTGTCTCAAGCTCCTTAACTCTAGTCTCAAAGTACATTATTTCTGGGATCACCTTAGCTGATGTCGATACTATCTTCGGCAGTGCTGCTTCTTCACCAACAGCAATTACCTCAACCGTGTATACACCTGGTGTTAACCTACCAGTATCCTCTGGCGTTAGTAGTACCTCGAATTTACCTGGACCTACTCTCTTAGCATCCTTTGTAATCACTGCTGCACCTGCAGGACCTACAAACGATACCTTGATCCTCACCTTGTCATATGGCTTACCCTCGAAAGTTGATGTTAACTCTATCTTGGCCTCCATACCTGGTACGATATCTGGCATCTTAGCAACCTTGATCTCTGGTACTCTTGGCTTAAGTAACCAGTCCCAGTAATCTGCCTTGAGTGGGTACTCTCTAAATGCTTTCAGTACTGCCATCTTAGCTGCTGGATCTGCCTTGTATGCTATGAATGGTCCATTGCTGACTAAGAAGTGTCCGTACTTCTCGTACCACTTAGCTAGTGCTTCCCATCTTGCCTTAGCCTCTTCAGGCTTTACCCACTCCTTAATCTCCTCAGGTATGTAGTTCTCTGCCTTTAGCTTGTCTAGATACTCCTTGAGTATTGGTATGCTTGGTCCCTTCCATAGATCTAACCACTCAACACCCCACTCCTTTGCTCTTGAGTCTGAGAATGCTAGCTTCCTATCCTCAACAGCCTTGTTCATTAATGCGTAGACCTCCCATGGTACTGATGGCCATACATCAGCCATGTACGCTATGTAGGTATCATCAATGTGCCAGTAGTCTAGGTAGATCTCTATCTTATTTGGTCCGAGAATCTTAAGTCCCTTGAACGTCCTGACGAAGGTCTGCATAGTTGGTGTTATCGATGCTGGATCGTAGAGTGGATCTTTCTCGTAGGTTATTCTAAAGGCTTCAGCAATAACCATCATTATGTCAGCTATCGTTATTGGCTGTCCATGATGCCACTTACCCATAATGAACTCAAATGTAATTTTGCTAGTAGCATTTACACCGGGACCTACCTTAACCCACTTCTTGGTTGCTGGATCAAACTTAAGCGCATCTGGTGGTACTGGTAGCTTACCTTCTGGACCAGCTGTCTCTACTGTGAACTTTGCTCTAACTGGTATGTACTCACCTGTGTGTGGATGTGGATACACTCCTGGATCTACTACCTGTGCCCAAATCACATATTCGTAGAGCCACTTAACTCCACCTACTGGGTTGAAGGCGCTTACAAACATTCTCCTCTGTGCTACCTTAATGCTACCACCGATCTTCTCCTTGTACTTAGCTGTTCTTACGCTGAAGATTGTGTAGAATCCACCAATTAGGTCATAGGCTGGTGCTCTTAACTTTGCTGAGTATGGGAATGGTGTCTCTTGTAGGACTAGCCATACTCTTGTTGAGTCCTTTAGACACAGCTCAGTTAGCTTCCTTACCCATTCATTTCTCTCCTCCATTGACTTGTACTTGGCGTTCAGTAGCTTTGTTGCTAGGTCTACTAGTACTGGTGATGGCTTGTAGTACTCGAAGACTGTACCTGTCCACTCTGAGCAGTACATGTAGTATGGTAGATCGTCGTCATAGGCGGTTATTGCTGTGAATGCCCAACCTTCTGTGTATAGGTGCCACTGACCCTTTCTTGGATCACCACCGTATACTACTTCCCAAGCCTTCATTGCTGGACCGTAGATCTTCTCAACTTCGAATCCTAGCTTCTCTAAGACTGATGCTACGTACTCACCAATGAGCTTTCTCTCATCTTCAATCCTTATAAATATCCTGATCTTAATTGGCTTACCTTTGTAGTACCACTTACCTCCCTTGAATTCACAACCTGCCTTGTAGAGTGCGTCGAAGATTATTGCCTTGCCCTTATCGAAGTCATACCTGTACTTGGATTCCATCGCCTTCATGAACTCTATGTTTCTAACGTAGTCTGGTGTGTTGGGTCTGAAGACTGTTATCATTGGTACTCCTCTACCCTTCAGTATCTCTCTGACGATATAGTCTCTGTCGATGATGTAGTTGAGTGCCTCTCTAACCTCTCTGATACAGAATGGGTTGAACTCACCTGTGTAGTTCCTGGTGTCAATTGGGTTTACGAAGAGATCAAACATGCCTGCATAGGATGGTACTACTTCGATTCTTGGTGACTTAAGCGCTTTTTCAAGATTTTCACCTGTTAGGTACCATAAGTACATGTGTATGTCTCCCTTATCTAGCATCTCAACAGCTTTTGCTGTCGATCTCTCCTCCATGAACACTACTTCATCTAACCATGGTCCATAGGGTACTTCCTCAGCTGATATAGGTACTGCGAAGTAGATTACTGATGCGAGGAGTATCGCTATGACTAGTGTGAGAGCAAGATACCTACTCCTCATAACACCACCTAATGGGTATCTGTACTTGAGATGTGACCTAAGTACCAAAATATAAAAGTTAGCTTAAGATACAGTACCGGTTTTACCTAGTGTCTATAGCGGGTAGGTCATTGTGTCACGACTGAGTTGACATATGGTAAGTATCACATACCTCTGAGACAATTCTGTGGGGAAAACTTTATTTAGTGATTTGTGCAGACTGTAGCGATGACACTTCTAGAGGTTAAGGACTTAAGGACTTGGTTTCCTGTGAAGGTCGGTCTATTCAGAAGTAAGGTATACTACGTTAAGGCTGTCGATGGTGTTTCGTTCACTATTGATCGCGGTGAAACTCTAGCTGTGGTTGGTGAGTCAGGGTGTGGTAAGACAACACTTGGTAGGACAATACTAAGGTTGATTAGACCTACGTCAGGTAGGATAATCTTCGATGGTGTTGACATTACGGATTTACCGGAGAAGAAGCTTAAGTGGTTTAGACGTAGAGCTCAGATAATATTTCAGGATCCGTACTCTAGTCTTAGTCCTGTTCACCCTATCAGATACATCCTAGAGGAACCACTCATAGTTCACGGTATTGGTGATAAGCACGAGAGGTTAGAAAGAGTTTGTAAAGTACTTGAGAAGGTTAAGTTGACACCACCTGAAGACTTTCTAGGTAAGTATCCACACATGTTAAGTGGTGGTCAGAGGCAGAGAGTTGCCATAGCTAGAGCACTGATTCTAGAACCTGAGTTCATTGTTGCTGATGAACCTGTATCGATGCTAGATGCTTCGGTTAGAGTTGAAATATTAATGTTGCTTAGAGAGCTTCAGGAGAAGGAGAACATAGCGTTTCTCTACATAACTCACGACATGGCAACAGCAAAGTACTTTGCCCATAGGGTAGCCGTAATGTATGCTGGTAAGATAGTTGAGCTAGGACCATTCCTAGATGTTGTTAAGAATCCACAACATCCCTATACCTGTGCACTCATGGATGCAATACCAGATCCCGATCCCAAGAATAGGTTTAGCGAGAGGAAGGTCATACCTGGAGAACCACCTAGCCTCATTAACCCACCACCTGGTTGTAGATTCCACCCAAGATGTCCCTATGCAAATGATAGATGTAGGAAAGAGGAACCACCTGTTGTTGAAATAGCTCCAGGTCATTACGTGAAGTGTTGGCTCTACGTGAAGAAGTAACGAAGTAATCTGTATTTTCTAGGTTGTGGATATTATACTCATGACCATTGAGGACTTGATTTTCGCAGTGATTTCATGTACTGTGCAGTTAGTTGCTATCCTAGATCCTGTAGCTGTTGTACCAATATACCTAACGTACGTTGGTTCTTACTCTCGAGAGGTTTTTAGTAGAGTAACGAGGACAATAGCGCTCTTCGTCTTTATTCTCTCACTAGCTGTAAGTCTCGGTGGTAGACTCTGGTTACTCCTACTAGGTGTTTCGGTTGCTGCTCTTAAGGTTGGTGGTGGTGTTTTACTCATGGCTATAGCTATTGATGCTCTCAGTGGTTTACCTAGGACTAAGGTTGCATATCGTGAGGATATACCTGTTGTCCCTATAGCTACACCACTGCTGGTAGGTCCTGGAACCATAACTCTCCTACTTGTTCTACCATATAGGTATGGTTTTGCTGCTACGATGATAGCTATTGTACTTGCTACCTTAGTAACCTACCTAGTCCTGAGGTTCTCTCGATCACTTATGAAGTTACTTGGTAGAAGTGGTATTGTTGCTGTAAGTAGGTTGACCTCCATTGTCATAGCTGCTTTCGCTGCTGAGATGATCTACAGTGGATTGAAGGATTGGGGATTAGTGAGGTGAGCTAGGGATTGTGTAGAGAGTAAGTTAATGTTTTCTCGATACTCTTCCTCTCTATGTGTTAGGTTTTTCTCTCTGTGATGAACTACCGCCTTCTGAGAAGTGATGAACTGGACCTAAGCTGAGGTGAAGTTCCTTGAGTATATACCTTAGACCTGAACTATACGAGAATGCTTTCTCACGTCTTAATGTTAGCAGAGAAGTAGAGTTCTTGATCGATGTCTTTGAGCTAGCTGGTGTTAATGTTCGTAGAGTTCTTGACTTAGGTTGTGGTACCTGTACTCATGTCCATGAGCTTGCTAGATATGGGTACGAGGTTTATGGCCTTGACTTAAGTAGGGATATGCTGTACTACGCTAGATCTAGAGGAAGATTGATTCTTGGTTCCGGTATTTGTGGTGATATGAGGTGTCTACCATTTAGGACGGACTTTTTCGATGTTTGTACCTGTCTCTTCGATACCTTTAGACACTTAATTTCTAGAAGTGATGTTGTATCTCACTTAAGGGAAGTTTGGAGGGTGTTAAGAGTTGGTGGTCTCTACATTATTGATGTAGCGAATCCTAGGGGGTACTTCCTAGACATCTATGCGTTTCCAGAATCTGTAGATGATCGTTGTGATCTTGAGCTTCTTGATGTTGATTACGTAAATCAGCTTGAGGTATGGAGGTTGAAGATTAAACGTGATAGTTCGTGGGTTGACGTCGGTACTCTAAAGCTTAGGGTATTCTTTCCGCAGGAATTACTCACTATACTGGAGTTACTTGGATTTAAGGTATTTGAGTGCTTTGGTGATTACGATACCTCGTGTAGGTTATCTAGAGATTGTAGGTGTTGGAGAATGATTGTAGTTGTAGAGAAGGTGGATTAATATGTGTGCTCTACCTGGAATCTTGGTATCTAAGTTCGTTGAGTCTATATCTGTAGAGCAGATACAGCCTGCAGGTATTGACCTAACTCTCGATAAGGTCTTTGTATTTCGCAGTAGAGGAGCTATTCGGAGGAGTGGTGTGGAGCTACCTCTCTGTGAGGAAGTTGAGCCTAGAGGAAGTACTTACGTACTTAGGCCGGGAGTTTACAAGATTAGGTTTAGAGAGGTTGTATCCATTCCTGAGGACTGTGTTGGTATTGCCTTTCCAAGGTCTAGTTTACTTCGTATGGGTGCCTCCATCAACTTAGCTGTTTGGGACCCAGGTTACGTAGGTAGAGGAGAAGCGATGTTGCTGGTACTGAATCCGAATGGTATCGAGATTGAGGTAGGTGCTAGAGTAGCTCAGTTGGTGTTGATTAAGCTAGTTGAGAAACCGCATAAGCTCTATAGAGGGAGGTACTACGGTGAGAACGTAGGTGTAGAAGGAGCTAGTTCCTTACCGAGGTAGTGAAGCACTACATCTATGAAACCCATAGC
>CAZYGV010000006.1:0-18101 GCA_964647155.1 uncultured Thermoproteales archaeon
TGAGATCAGTAGGGGGTCACTCGTCACCAAATCTGCGAGTTCACGGCCATTTCATCATGAGAAAACTCCGCAACACCTAAATTCAATTTAGAGGTATTAAGATTAGCTTCGTCACGATGATGAGTAGTCCGGGCAATGATAGATGATTGAGCTACACCACACTGAGCTAGATTTTCACTAACTTGCAGTAGAAGAAGCCACCACAGTGATGTACATGCGGAAAAGTTCTCCTTACATTACTACTGAATGGGTATCCAGGGTAACCAGTTGCAATAGGCAAATTTAAAGGAGCTACTTCGGCAAGCGCTCCACCATTAATAACTTTCTTCACAACCTCTTCACCTTCATCTGGCAATAATGAACAGGTAGTGAAGATAACCGGAGTATTCACAGGAATCCACCTAAGAGCATTCCTAAGTAGCTCTACCTGAATTTGAGAGTAGTGCTCAACCTTAGTTAGTCTACGTAAGTGAACCTTTACTGCTGGATCCCTACACACAACTCCACTAGAGGTACAGGGTGCATCAACTAAGACCTTATCCACACCAGCTATCCACCTAATAACCCTGGAATCTGTCAAAACAATATGTACTCTACTCACATCAACGCCATATAGCTTCAACAAGCGAATCATTGATCTCAATCTCTTCCTCGACTTATCAAAAGCAATCACCCTAGCCCTATTCTCAGTAAGCTGCATAATGAGTGATGTTTTAATACCAGGTGCTGCGCACAAGTCAAGTACCACATCTCCTGGTTTCGGATCTAACGCTCTAACAGCAAAAGCTGAAGCCTTATCCTGGATAATTACCTTACCCTCTCTTACAATTGAGAGCTTATGCAGAGGCTTCTCATACTTCACAACACGAAGCATGAACTCAAAGTCACAATCGACCTCAACGAGAACACCCTCTTCCTCAAGAACCTTGATAGCTCTATCAACATCAAACTTCAAAGTATTCACACGTAACCACAAAATATCCGAATTCAGTGACTTCAGTAACCTTTCCACTTCATCTAACGGTAGTACCGAACTTAATTTCTCAACGAACTGAAGAGGGAAAGAATACTCAATAGCAAGCCTCTCAACACCCTTTACTTCTTTGATCACTGAGCTAAGGTTGAGATTCCTAAATCTCTTTTTCAATCTCTTAATGTAATGCTTTACAGCATCCAACCTGATGATATCTTCACCATAGAGCAATAACCATAGCCTAACAATGTTCTTATACGTTGGAGCAATGTTATAGCGCCTACATAGGAGATCAAGCTGAATAAACTTAGACACAACATCACGAGAAATCTCATAGAAGAACTTTGGTGATTTCTCCACACTACTCAATTTTAAGCTATGTTTAGCGTATTGATACGCCTTATCGAGTGACAATGAGTACCTATCGACGTAGTACAGTACTCTGGAGGTGAATTTCAGTATGTCATCAATAAGCCCCATAGGTACTCACTCTCAGCATAATCTCGACTCATCATCAATACAGACCCCAGGGTACTCATCATTGAGTACAATAGGGGTAGAGCAAAAGAATATTACGTCTCTATCTTTCCTAGTCTCTGTCTTAACCACTACGTAGGTTTAATACTTTACCTTACCTGCTTGAAGGATGTACCTCTCGAGTTGATAGCTTTAGTGAAGGAAGTGTTACGTGCCTTAATCCATAGCCTGTACGTGATGAATTGAGTGATACTAAGATAAGTAACATAGTCGTGAGTTTTGCTCCAAGCTAGGTGAACTCAAGCAATATTTAGGTTGATGGATTATTGAGGGCTGAGGAACAGGGTGTTGAGTAGGAAAAAGAGGAAGGTAGGTAATTTCTTGTTTCAGGGGTTGAGTGCTATATATGCTTTTACTCGCCTGCTAGTACTTTCTTACCTGCTTCTGTTAATCTATACTCACCTTTCTTGATCTGCTCTACATAACCTTTGTTCTTTAGTGCTCTAATATGTGCTGCTACCTTCTGTACACTCATTCCAATTCTCTCAGCAATGTCCTTGCACTTTGCAATTCCACCTAGTTCCTCAATCGCCTTTAGTATCTTAATCTTCTCCTCTTCTAGGCTCATAGTGCTCTCCCTCTCTTGCCGTGTACCTCTGTGCTAGCACTTGCTTAAATCTTTTTTGCTTAATTCCCTAAATCCTTACTACTTCACCTACCATTCGATAAGTACCCTTTTCCTGTCCTGATGTATACACCTCTTCACTAGCTTTCCAGGTGTAAGTAATACAGCTTCACCGTACCTAAGTATTTCTGTTGTTGGTTCACTCATGAGGGAGAGTACTGGTGCTAGTACCTTCATTCCTAATGCTGCTTCTCGACTTAGGACACGATCTCTGAAGGATGCAAATGCCCAGCTATTTTCATCAACTGCTACAGCTACTTTACGCACTTTACTCATGTCTCTACATACAGCAATAGCACAGGCATCCTCAACATCTCTATGTGCAGCAACTACGATACCTCTCAAATCATTGCCCAGCTTTGAACATACCATGAGTAGTGCATCAAGTAGGTTAATTGCATCCTCAATACATTCCTCAAGCATATGCACTACAACTTCACTGCTAATGACATCATTATTCACTTCTGTTGCGAACTTATGTCCACGCTCCTTCAGCTCACGGTAATACTTCACGTAGTTCTCGACATATCCATCATGTAGTAAAAATAACTCCTTTCTACAGTCAATAAATGGTTGTATGTACCTATAGCTTTTCTTCTCAGCTACTGTGTACGAACCAGTAGATGCGAGTACAGTTCGACCATTTAACTCTTCCACTAACTTAGGAGTTAAAGGTAGGTCAATGAGTAATCCTCTTGGCGTTAAACACTTAACAACCTTTACCTCTCCCTTTCCTCTGATAGACGCTATACCGACAGCATCATTACCAATACCGTGAGCTTGAAGTATAGAGCACATCAAGTATACTACATGGACACAGGCATTTACTCCATGAACGCCACATATACCAAAGTAGCTCATATCTACTCGATACACAATCTTTTCTTCAAACTTTCGACAACACGTAGCTTCTCACTCATGTACTTCTTGAGTAGAGATATCGTTACTACCTCACCTGGATCAAGACTACGGAGTGCGGCTAAGTACACACTAGCTAATCCACCAAGTAGGCACAGAGACAGTACCTTAGCTAATCTAGATCTCCCTCTAGCCCAAATCTCCTCAATACGTAAACCTAGTGACTTCAATACATCTTCCGTACAGGTAACTCTAGCTCTAGTAACTTCATCCTCATCCTTATCTCTGATGAATATTGGTATCACATTACTCGGCTTAAGCTCCCAACCGACAATATCATTGTGATCAAATTCAGGTAATGTAGATGCTATTGCAACTACCTTACTATTCTCATTGAATTCATTCTTCAACCTAATGGCTACACCCCTGTAGAATGTATGACCACAGATAAATGGTACTTTATCTCCAATAGCATTTGCTAGCTCAAGTGCCCTACCACCTACCTCAGGTCTATTCTCCTCAATCAAATCTCTAAGAACAGCACTACACTCCTCAACATCACCCCTCACATCACCAATTACATTGAATTTCTCTAGAATAGCCAAGGTAGCAGCAACTAAACATGGTAGAGCAGCTCTAGGCTGAGTACCTCTAGGTACAGTAATATGTGGGGTACCTAACTTCCTAGCGAACTCCTCTAATACACCACCAGATGACACTGAAACTACCTGACAACCTCTCTCAATACCCTCAACAAAGGCACTAATCGTTTCCTCAGTATTACCTGAGTAGCTAATAGCTATGACCAGAGTCCTCTCATTACAGAACTTAGGTAGGTGATAGTCCTTAACCACGATAATAGGTATCTTAGCTACATCCTGATACATGTCATACACTAAATCACCAACAATACCTGAACCACCCATACCACAGATAACAACCCTATCAACATCTCCATACCTAATGACCTTACTGCGAACGCTGATCTCCCTGGGTACACTAAAGCTTTCCCTAGCAATTCTGTACGTATTACTAAGTAGCTCATGCCACCTCAGGTATACACTATAAATACCTGTCCTATCGTATCTACGTAGTAATTCAAGTAAGTCAACAACCATGTAGACACCGAGGAGAAGACAGTGAGAAGGAGTCTATACACATTACGATCATTACCTCACAAAGAACTTCCCTTAGTTATGGGTTTAGTTATCTGTATTTGGATTTCCTCTCAGTTCTTTTTAGGAGATGGTATAGTAGTATCCGTAGACACTTTCGAGTTCTTCAATATGAGATTAGTTAAGGAGAAGGTATTGAAGCTGTGTGACTTGACTTGGAACATGGGTACTCTTGACCCAGAAAACATTAGATTGAGCCTGTACTATGTAGTTACCTACCTAATAGCGCTGGTGTTTGGTCCTACAAATTACGTCAAAATTTGGTACACTATATCCATACTGTTAGCCTACATACTCACCTACATACTCCTCAGACATCTAGGATTCAGTACAGCGACTTCAGCTACAGCTGCAGTATTCTACGCAACATCACCATTCCTACTAAATAGACTAGCTATAGGTCAAGTTCTTTTCTGCATAGGTTACTCACTAACTCCACTCATAGTGTTACTAGCTGATTTACTTACTGAGAAACCACATAGGGACTACGCGATTTACCTAGGTCTAGCAATAGCTCTGGTATCGATGACTCAGCTCCACCTAGTAGTCCTCACTCCTCTTCTCGTAGTTCTCTACGTACTGGTTAAGAGGAAGAACTTGAGGAAGGTAATTAGGTACGTACCTTACACAGCTATAGCATGTGCACTCCCACTCCTACCCTGGTTACTAGCTCTCTACTACACCATCACTACTATACCAGGGTACGGCTTGGTACCGATTGAGGAATTGGTAACGAGGTGGGGTGAAGCTGAGGTTACTTCCCTCTCTACAGCTCTCCTATACGCCCCCTTCGTATCTGTCTCAAGTGCCGGTGCTTTAGTACCGTACTTCGAGTATGTTCTAGTACTGTGGTTAGCGTGTATTCTCACAATAGCACTCAGTAGGATTAGATGTAGGATTGTTCAGGTCGGTTTCGTACTTTACGTGATTGGTATTGTGCTGGCTCTCTTACCGTACCTAGCTACTGAGCAGTACATAGCTCTTTACCGTGTAGTTCCAGCGCTTTCACTATTTAGGGAGAGTACGAAGTTTCTATACCTTAGTGCTATTGGTCTTACGTTACTCATTGCTATCTCTATCGATGCTCTACGTATGGTGCTCTCTACACGATTGAGATTTAGGATGGTACACAGCTTGAGTATTAAGGTACTTACTGCAGTGGTCATTATATTCATCTCTATCGTTGCTGTGGGATCTACCCCACACTTCTTACTTCACTCACTAGCTTCTATAGAGTTCTTCAAATTAGCTAAACCACCTACGATAACTCATGATGCAGTTAGTAGGTTATCTGGTCTAGTTCTCGATAGGGTGATGTGGTTTCCAGATTCAGCAAGTGTTTACCCTCGTTACCTACCTACTAAGACGTTTGTTAAGGATATTGCTCAAGAGCTCTCTCCGCTACCTCTCATTGGGGTATGGTATAGGAGAGGTGTTGTGTATTTGCCTGGTTGTCTACAGGACTTGGTAGCTCACACGTACTACTTCTATGAGCTTAATCTAGCTGATTTCAAGGTACTCAATTGGAGTACAGTACCTAGGTGTTTAGGTGTGAAGTACATCGTTGTTGATGATATTAGTGGTGAGTTCATGGTCAATCCGCTAAAGTTCTTTAAGGCGATTAAGCACTATTGGGGTGTTAGGAAGTTACCTTTCGTTACGGTGGTCCCTCCATCACCTAAGGTAGTTGCTTCAAGAACATGTCTTGTTGTTATTGGTGATCTCTTTACTCTAGACTTACTTCAAGATCTTGGGATAGATGTTGCTGAGGTACCTACCGTTCACCTCTTGGGAGAGTTCTTTCGGCAAGATCTCACCGCTCTGCTTAGTGGTGGGCTAGATCATGTAGTTCTGGTACTTAGCTCCAGTACTATCTACGATCTTCTTCCCTACCTTACTCAAGACGCTATAGTGATTGATTTAAGTAGGTACTGTGAACCAAGGAAGAACTACACGGTTTCATGGGCAGCACTCTCACCTGAGATTTACCTCTGGTTAGCGAGGCTGGGATATGCTTTTTCGAGTATTGTTGCTTGTGAGAAGAGTGGTTGTAGTCTTAAGGTGGTGTTTAGGGTTGAGAAGTCTGGTGAGTACTTGCTGTTAATTCGTGCTCTAGAGCACGATCGTGGGGGTGAGATCGAGGTAGTTATCGATGGTAGGGTGTTCTCCGTTAGTACTAGATCTAGTGCTGTGTCTATGAGGTTTATTCCTGTGGGGGTCCTCTACCTTTCTAATGGTCTTCACGAGGTTGAGGTGATTAATGTTTGTGGTCTTAATGTTGTGGATGTATTATTGTTAGTTAGATTTGATGAGGTGGAACGAATTGGCGACTTCTTAAGAGGTTTGATTAAACGTGGTTATCTCTCTCTACTGTATGTATGGGAACCTGAGTTGTGGTTGAGGAGTGGTGATTTCGTGAAGTGTAGTAGGGTTCGTGGTCTTGCTCTGAAGCTTCGTGATGGTGATACCCTCCATCTTGAGGTACCTAACTTGAGTATGCCGTACTGGGTCTATGCTCTAGCTTGGGGGGATGAGGGTTGTGCTCTCTGTGTAAAGTCTGTACGGGGTACGTACTCCATATCGCCACCTAAACTTCCTCATCTAGCGTTCCTCGGTGAGCACTGTGGTAGTAATGTTACTTTTTCTGTTAGGGGTGGGGTTAGGTGTGATGTATATATTGACTACGTTCTCATGCTTTTCAGTACTAGGTTTATGTCTCTTCATGAGTTGATGGAGTATCTACGGAGTGGTGTTGTTGGAGTGAACCTTCGTAATTTGTGTCTAGATCTCGGTAAAGGTACTTATGTAGTTGAGTGGAAGGTTAAGTATTACCCGCGTGATATCTGGTGTGTAGTGGGTTGTAGAGAGTGTGCTAGGTTTACTGGTGCTTGCTTCACTACTGTCTCCCTAGTACGAGTATCTAGTAACTGTACTCATATCGCTTTTACTCCCGTAGTTAATCACGTTGTGTGTACCTGTGCTGTAGTGTCTTTGGTTTTGACCTTAGCTCTCTGGGTTCTCACCTGTACACGTCTAGGTGCTCAGTCAATGTGTTTGGTGAGGTATAGATTGTGTCGTTGAGCATTATTGTGCTATCTGTCCATAGTGTTGAGGAGGTACTTGAACCTAGAAGCGGTGGTTGTGAGTTATTAGCATCGTTAATTGATGAACTTCGCTCTGTATGTACTGTGAAGTACGTATCGATTACTAGTTTTAGGGACTTACCCTCTCTCTCCACCATGGTGTTGATGCAGTACTACAGGTCTGGTGTTAGGAGTACTATTCGTTCGCTAGAGCGCGGTAGCTATGGTCTTGTAAGGTTGCTCGGTTTCATAATCCTGAACTTCCTACTACTAATTGATCTCTCGCTCTACATCTCTCTCATGAATGTATTTAGAGAGACCAAACCCAGGTACGTCATGGTTCACTACACAGACTACCCAGTTCTACTACTCATATGTAGAGTTCTTGGTCAGAAGGTCATTGGTATATGTGGTGAGTTAACGTACTTGAGATATCTTGAGCTTAGTAGCGGTCCTAGTGTAGTTGTTAATCACTTAGTGAGGATCCTCGGTTGTATTGAGGTAAATTGTTTAAGGAAATGTCTTCTAGTACTCTCCTTCTCTTTCGTTGAGACAATTCTCCTACGTAGCTTTGGTGTAAGGGTTTTCTTTGGTCCTCTACTACTTAGATTACCTAAACGAACTGTAAAGGGACTTGAATTTGCTGAACCTACTTTCGTGTTCTTTGGTAGCGACTTCGAGCCTAATGTTGAAGCTGTTTTCGTGCTGGATTGTGTTGTGGGTGCCTTGAGGCGTATCGGTGTTGTATTAAGGTGTAGAGTTGTTGGTAGGGTTACCAGGTTGGTTTCTAAGTTTGTTAAGTTCTGTGAATTAGTTGGTGAGGTTCCTAGTTTAGAGGATGTTGTTGGAGGTGGTATTGTTGTTATCCCTCAGCTCAAGGGTCTATTCGGTTCTAGATCTAAGATCGTTAAGTCTCTTTATCTAGGCATTCCTGTAGTTGCTCTAGCTAGAGCAGTACCTGATCCATACCTCAAGCTCCTAGGTAATGGTGCTTTACTAATAGCAAATGATATTGGTGAGCTATTGAAGTTTCTACTTATGCTCTCAGGTTACGAGTCCTTAGTTCAGAGAGCTAGATTTAATGCTACACGGGTTAGAGAGGTGATTATGCAACTTCGCGATATGTACATTAAATACCTCAGGAAATTGGTTCTAGTAGGTGATGAAGAGACCTACCACTGATTGATGAGGAGCTGGGGGCTATATCTGATTCGGTCTAGCAAAGTTGGAATCTAAGGTAGGTCACCTTTAATAGTACTTAAGCTGTAGTGATACTGGCTAGTAGCCATGACGGACTCACTCAAGACATTAATTATCAGGAAGTGTATTCATACAGCACTATGTCTCCTACTACTTGCAGCCCTTATAGCTCCAAAGCTATATGCTGAAGTACTTCTACAGTATGGGTTCTCACCACATGAAGTGACAACTCTCATATATTCACTAGTTTGCTTTTCATGTGCTTTCGTAAATAGTTTCCAAGTGAGAGCACCTTTACTTACAGAGGAATTGAGAAGAAAAATCGTGGAAGCACGTAGGAAGATCTTTGAAGGTCTTCAAGTGAGTCTTCAGAGAACCCCAGTACCAATTAAGGAGTTAAGCAAGTTAATTCGTGATGTGGAAACGCATATAACCAAATTCGAGACCACGGTTACGGCAATAATTTCGAGTATAGAGCGTGATTACGAGAAGAAAACAGGTTACATCGGAGCAACCTTTGGTTCTCTTTCGGTTCTCATTTCCTATATACTGTTCAGTGAGTATGTCATGTATGGAATTCTATCCCTAGCTATAGTGGATGCTCTCTCACCAATACTCACAAAGGTACTGAATGGTTACACCATACCCTACTCAAAGACTAGTTTACCGGCGATGCTCATAACAGCACTCATATTCACCGTAATACTAGTAGCACTTGGTTTAAAACCAATAGTATCGGCAATTATAGCCTCAATAGCCGTAGTGACGGAAGCATACAGTCCAGAGGATAATCTAACACTTCCACTAGTGGTCTCTGTAGCGTGCTACGTACTAACCCCACTACTTTAATTACATTATCTTACAGTTACCTCAACACATTCAGAGCCTGTTACCTCAACGTCCTTCAAATTCCTCAAGATAGCAAGTACAATATCGTGAAGTAGCTTAGATACGAACTTATTAAGAGCAATCTCACGATCTCTAACGATGACTTTAGCTAAACTTCCACCTCTAGCTTTACACTCCTCTAACTTCCTTAAACCTCTAACCACAGCAAGAGCAAATTCACCACAACACTGCAAACCACATTTTCCACAGTTCAAACCTGGTAGCTGGGTCAATACTTCACGTACCTTGTGTTGAAGCTCTATGTACTTCAGCACTCTCGTTAAAACCTCATCAAATTGCTCAGGTAACTTAGCAACACCATTACCAGAGATATATGGACTGCAAACCGCAATTACGTTCACAACACCTTTAGTAAGCTCTGAAACCTCAGAAAAATCCCTTACACACACTATCTTAGCAACATCATTCCTATCCCTAACCCACCTACTAAAACCTTCAAGAAAAACTACTCCACAACCTAGCTCAAGGAAGAACCTAAGTAACATATCCAGATCGCCGAAATCACCATAGAGACCAGCCTCACCACTATTTGCAACATACCCAACAACATTGCTACCACACCTCTTAAACTTCCATGTGTCAGTACCGGGTGTATCAATAGTGAAGTACTTATCAGCAATATGCTTTATGACACCAACCTTAAACCCACGTGCTCGTAATGAATTGACTAGGAGAGAGATCAGAGTAGTTTTACCGGAATTCTTGTAGCCAAGAACAGCAATTACGGGATAGCCATATAGGTACCTAATACGCAAGCTTCAGAGCACCTCTAGTACAAACCTCACAACATATACCACAACCAACACAGAGCTCACGTTTAATTACCGGTGTTCCTGACTCAGAGATTTCGATAGCAGGGCAAGGAACCTTAAGACACTCACCACAAGCATCACAGTTCTCAGCAATAAACTCAACAACACCCCTACAAATAACCTCTTTACCTCTACGACAATTAACTAGATACACCATAGCTCTAACCTCAGATCTGCTAAGTAGCTTACTCAGGAACTCGGCTAGCTCATTAATACTACCTGAATCAGTAACTAGAACTTCCTCATGAGAATACCCAAGAACTTCAAACAACTTCACGACATTGAGATCCTCAAATAACTCAAATCCACTATATCCTTTAGTGACTACGATAAGCAACTTAACATTACCAACTCTCTTCAATACCTTAACATTGTGAATTTGGGTAAGGAGGTCAAGACCATCAGACACACAGAGGATAGGACCATCACGGTATCTAGCTACTGCATATCCAATAGATGTTGAGATTGCTGACCTAGGTACTAGAGAAACATCTCCTACATCTCCTACATCATTAATTGAGTACGACGTTGAGAGTATTGAGTAATTTGGCTTCAAATCCTCTTTAAATCTAGCTAGCAACCTACCGAGACAACCTCTATCAAATACGACAATAGGTACATCACTTCTCTCCCTAAGTACTCGATATAGAGCATAAGCAAGAGCAATTAAACTACAGCCACAACATTCCTCTCTAACTGTACTTCTCACTTCGCAATACTTCTCAAGACCATTAATCAACTCTACATCTTTCACAGCACACCCAAGTACAGCTGATAACTTATTTACAGCATCAACAACATCATTACCAATAATAGTCACTACATCAACTTCACTCGGTAGAATAGACTTAACCAAATCACTGAGGTAGGAAGCAGTACCAACTTCAACAACAATAGCTCTACGGCACTCACGAAGCCGCTTCCCAAGAAATTCCCGAGGAAAAGGATATACGTAAGGTACATCTAGGAAACAGACATCACTTAGCTCAATACAGAATCTAGCAAAGCCACTACTAATAACATAGGCATCACCACTACCCCACTCCCTACACAGAACACCTAACTCTGTAAAGGCTTTAGCAACATCACGACACCTATCAACCTCCTGTAGATTCACAGAGTACCTATCATGTAGCTCAGGTACCCACCTATACACTCTATGCCAATGTCTGTTGAAGACAGGTGTTCTAGGCAATCTCTCAATACCTTCACCACGGTACTCAATCTCAGACCACACTAAGGGACTTACCAACCTAACTATGTATGGTAGCTCTGCTGCTTCACTCCACTCAAAGCAATTACTGTAGATCAATGGTATGTAGCTAGCTGTCGATAGCTCTAGTACTGGAAGCTTTAAGGCTGAAGCTAGTATACGGATATCCTGTCCAAACCCATCAACAACTGTTATCACTAAAGCACCTCTACAACCCACCGTACTTACCTTCTCAAGTACATCGAGAGACTCTGCAAAACCTTCATGAGATATTACTGCTAGAGTACGCAAGAAAGTACTCGAAGTAGCAACTGATGATAGGACTACGTCTCTACCACTGGGTAACACAATAACATCAATACCCAACTCCCTACAACTTTGGATAATCGTACCAATGATCTTACTCTGTAATACTCTACCTTCAACAGCAAGTACCTGAACACCAGCATCCCTAAATACACTGCCGAGCACGGAGGATATGTTGCTCAGAGCACATCACCTTAACCAGTACAGTCCTTTAAGTGCTCTAAAGCTTCTGCATAGGACATGAACTCTGCTTTCCAACACCTACCACAGAAGTACACGCCACACTTCCTACACTGAAATATCTCTGGGTGATTTCTTCTCCTCAATCCTCCACCACACTTCGGACATGTACCCCACCTCTCTTCACGTTTCCTAGTTGACAAGTACATCACCTCGCCTTAACCTAGTCTTTAGAGGAAAAATTGCTAAGAACTATTAGAGTGTATTGGTTTGTTGAGAACTTCTTGAGGGACCTAACTTGTACGTTGTTTGGGATGGTCATGAATTGATTTGGTCTGGTGATGGTAGGGAGTTTCTCAGAGGTGTAGGTCTTAGGTATCTTAAGCATCCATTCTTTGAAGAGGGTTTTAAGAGATTACTAACTGAGTGGAGACCAAAGAGGAGGTATAGAGTTTGTCTCTTTCTACCATGTGCTTACGGTAAGCCGTACTCTCAATCCTACATACACTACTTCATAGTTAGAGCTTTGAAGTCGTTAGGTAGGTACTATGAGGATATTCATCAAGTCATTATAACGAATGCCGGTGTTGTACCGAGAGAGCTTGAAGAATACTACCCCTACTGTGCTTATGACTGGAATCCTAGGTATGAAACTGCTGAGGTGAAGGTACTCTATAGGGAGGTTACTTGTGAGAGGTTGAGGTTATTCCTGAATAAGTTTAGGGGCTACTACGAGAACTTTGTGTCGTACTTGAGATGGGATTCAGATAGTTATGCTGCTCTAGAACGTGCTTGCTCCATGCTGGGTATTGAGGTTAAGAACTTAGCTGCGAGAGCTGATGAGGTACCACCTCACGAACTTGATGAGGTATCTCTAGGTGGTTACTACGATGATCCAGATCTCATACTCATAACCCCAACTAGTTTGAGTAAGTTAGTAAATGGTTTGAGGGAGATTCTTAGTGCTAGGTGTTGTGATTGAGAGATCTAGGAAGAGAGTTACTGTAATACTCAAGGGGTTTAGATGTCGTTGGGGTAAGTGTGTCTTCTGTCCCTTCTTTCTAGAGGCAAGTGACTCACTATCCGATGTAATTCAAACAAATAGCAGGATATTATCCCTTCTAGAGGATGCTATTTCGAGGTTTAGTGTTGAGAGGATTACTGTATTTAATGGTGGTTCATTCTTTGAGCTACCTCTGGATACTGTGCTCAAGCTCTCTAGATTTACCTGTGGTAAAATTGTAGATATTGAGTCTAGACCTGAATACCTAAGTCTTAACTCTGTGAGACAGGTATTTGAGCTACTTAAACCTAGTAAGCTCGTTATTAGGGTTGGTATTGAGGTTTGGGATGAGTATCTGAGAAATGCTGTGTTGTGTAAGGGTATTCCTCAGAGTGAAATCGTGAGGTTGAGCGCTCTTAGAGGGCAGTGTCGTGAGCTTTATGGTGATAAGGTGAGTTTCATAGCTTATGTTCTCTTCGGTATTGAGTTAATTCCAGAGAGCAAGGTTGTTGAATCGGTTGAGGAGCTAAGTAAGTACTTTGATGGAGTCATAGCCATACAGTATAGACGTGTTCTTGATTCACTACCTAGTGAGGTAATTCCGAGTCGAGAATTAGTGCAGTATCTTCAGCAGAAGTGTGTAGATGTGGATCTCAAACGTGGTGATGAGAGTGAGTGGTGCTTCACTGGTGAAATTAGGTATGTGATTGCTAATTAGTAGCCTTTATTAGAGGGCCCTGTGAGTAGGTAATTGATCATCTTGTGATGAGCCCAGGCGAGGCAGATCTATGAAGAGTTCAGCCTTGTCTGACCTCTTCTCCTCCATGCTTTCTGCTGATATAGTGCTCAAGGTATTCATGCATGAAGTACCATATGGAGAATACTCCTATTGTCAATCCAAGTCCAAGGGATATTCCGAATACGAGTGATGACTTAACGCTTTCGGATAGTGCTGTTACGTCTATTATGAAGGTAAGTATGAGGAGGAAGGCTATTAGTGAGGCAAATGCCTTTACCTTGCTCTCACCACGAATTTTATTTACCAATACCTCTATCCAGAAGAGCGTTATTATTATGAGCGCTACAGCTGACATCAACCTTAGTACATAGGATAGGTACATGTTATAGATAGCTAGGTACTCAGGTGCAAATACCGTCACGGATATTGTTATGCCAAGTATTATGAAGCCTAGCTGTATGAATATGACAATGAAGTTCTCGACAGATATTGGTGGTGTACCTACGTACTTCTCAAGTATCCTATCTAGACCAACTATCTTCAGTATCCTCTTGACGAGGGAACCTACGTACTTAGCAATCACTAGCATGAGTGCAATTATGAGGACAGATGCTAGTACTACAGGTACTAGTGCTACTAACTCATTTAGTGCCATCTTAAATGCTCGAAGTATTCTCTCAAGCGCTACCTCACCATTACTCATGTTCAGTAACTCCATACTATACACCACTGATTAGTATGGTAGCTGTTCTGTAGATGAAGTACGTAAAGAGCATTATAAGGACAACAGCCACGATCTTCAAGGTATATAGGATATAATGAGTAGTGAACTCAAGCGTTAACCTGTACGAGAACATACCTGTCTCAAAGACTACCTTGCTATAAGTCCTAATACGTGGATCAGGAAGTGGTGATACCTCCTTAATACTCAGCAGAGCAACTACGAGAGCTAGTACCTTCAAGCAACTACAGAGAATCAGTCCATCCCTAGCACTCAAATTCAAGATAACAACCGGTAACAATGCTATTAGGAGACCCAGTGCACCAGCAGCAACTAACCTAATGGAGTTTTTTATGGGATCACTCTTCTCCGTTAGCTTCGAGTACATGAAGTAGCCAATGAAGTTACCTGCTGTGAAGCCAAAGGCTGAGAGTCCAGCTAGAACTGGATGGAGTATTGGTGGTAAGGTTATGACTAAGGTCGGTACAGTTGAGTCAATAACTAGTCCACAGAGGTAGTACCTGTACACAACTCTAATCCAGAGAACTGACGATATAGAGCCAGAGATAGTACCAACAGAGTTCATGATAGCTACCAGGTAGCTCGGTGCACCTAGGTCATTCACTAAATACGGTATCCAGACGAGACTTAACATGTTAGCTGATCCAAGTAAGAGCACTAGGTACATGAACGTAGTACCGGCAATAACCTCAACCTCCTCACCACAGTAACCACTAACCTTCCTCACGTAGTCCCTAATCCTAGCAATAGTAAGTGGAATCCATGAGAGGAAGCCAAGGAGTAGAGCAATTGTGTAGAGATAGTAGTACCGTACTGGGCTCCTCATAGATGCTAGCACGTGGACCGCCAGTAACTGAGCACTTAATGACGAGATTAGACCAAGGGAATTCCTCCACCCAGTAACGCTCTTGAACTCCTCTTCACTTAGCTGAGAGAGTAACACGACATTCAGCAGCACGCACACAGGTACGGTGATGACCTGTACTAGTGAGTAAGCTAGGAGGATGAACATGTAGCTAAATCTGAACACTATGAACGGTAGAATACACCAGAGAATTCTCTCGAGTATGTGCACGATAAGGAGCTTCACCTTGACGTTCCTCTCAAGTACCTCAGGTCTCCTGTACAGTAGGTAGCTCACAAGCACCATGGATAGCGAAGCTACTAGACTAACTACAGCTAGATCCCTAACACTATAACCACGTTCAACTATCATCAAGTAGAAGAAACCACGAGTAATGCTAACGTATGCTCCAGCAAACGCAGCTTCAACTATCAAGAGCGTACCTAGCTTCTCTCCAAATTTCATAAAGTACACTACCTACCCTAAATAGACGGAGACATGTGCTCTAGAGATCCTACAAATTAAGTTATCGCTCATAACGGATAATGGAGTAACACTAAAGTTTAAACATGAGAGTACGTACCTCTGTAAACAGAGGATACATGAGGAGACTACAACCAATTACATTTGTAGTCCTGCTTACAGTGCTTTTTACTGTACTCCTACTTGCAGCTCCATATGTGCTCAAGTACATCAGCAGAGGAGAGAGACCCATAACTCTTTGTTTAGTCGGTACTTCGTATGATACATCTTGGAGATTCATTGAATTGGGTGCTGTGAAAGCTGCTAAAGAGCTAGGCGTAGATCTCATTACGTGGTCTTCCCATAGTGTAAGTGTAGTTAATCAAGGTCTATTTTTGAGATCACTTAAGGTCCCTGTTGACGGTGTAGTGTTACTTCCTCAGTATCCGGATCTTGCTGAAGATTTTGTGAAGTATTTACGTGAGCTAAACATTCCTGTTGTTACTGTACTTCACGATGTTGATGGTAGAGTTCTGTACTTTGGTGTTGATTACTGGAGAGTTGGGTACGTAGTAGGTAAAGTAATGGCCTATGTATTACATACACGGAATGTGTCGGATAATGTCGTGATCGCTATTGTGCTTGATTCACCCTTCTCTCAAAGGGCTAAGATCATTGATGGATTTACTCACGGTCTTAAATCTGAATTGGTTTCTGGATACGAGCTCTCCAAGGTAGTTGTCATCTATAGCTTTGGTAGTGCTGATGTTGTCGTACGTGCTCTAGCCAATGTACATAATTTAGCTGGTATCTTCTGTGTTGATGTACGTGTTATCGATGTTGTCGTTGAGTATGTTACAAGTACAAAGGTGAGTGGTTGTGTAATCATTGCTTATGGTTTAACATCAAGTACTCTGGACTACTTGAAATCGGGTTCTATAGATGCCGTAGTTATTGAGAGATTACCTCTCATGGGGTATTATGCTGTTTACTTCCTTTTCAATGCCTCTAGGTATGGTATAGAGCTTGCTAAGGTATATCTGAGTAAAGCTAGGGAACGTATCAGAGTTCTCGATGATTTTGTTGATGTAGGTGTCGATATTGTGTTCTATGTTGAGAAACCACCACTACCACTCTGCTGTACTCTCGATGAGTATGTCGAGTTGTATTCTCAATATGGGGTTTCAATTATTGATTTACTGAGTCGAAGTCGATAAGTTATTGAGTTGCTAGCGTTGTATCATTCTTGAGTGGTGTTTTGTTGTGTGTTGTGGTTACTTTCTGAGAAAAGTACTGAACTACGTTAGGGTTAGTGGATCTGAAGTTCTTCCACCAAGAGTAGGTAAGTTAAATCCCTACATTAAGGATGGAAAGGTTTTAGTTGCCAAGGTCTGTAGTACCGATATCAGGAGTGGTTTGAAGTCCTGTTTTGAGGTCCTTGGTGGTTTATCTAGGTTAATTAGGTCTGGTGATAGAGTTGTCATTAAACCAAATGTTGGTTTCGCTAAATTGGATGCTGTGACTAATCCAGCAGTTGTTAGGGCTTTAATTGAATTGATAAGGAGTGAGATAGGTGACGTAGATATAGTTATTGCAGAGAGCGCTGTAAGTGGTCTGGATACTTCACTTTGCTTCAAACTATGTGGATACCACGAGCTGGCTAAGGAGTTAGGTGTTAAGCTGATTGATTTGAAGAGGTTTGGTCACCCAATTAAGGTATCTACGAAAGGGGGTGCGTTGAGAAGTGTTAAAGTGTATAGAGAGGTTTATGACTGTGACGTACTAATATCGGTGCCAAAGCTCAAGAGACATGTTGAGGCAACGGTCACAATATCGCTGAAGAACATGATGGGAGCTATACCAGATAGTGAGAAATCTCTCTTTCACTTAGCTGGTCTCAGTAGCTGCATTGCAGATCTGAATACAGCTATCAGACCTGATCTCGTAGTCATTGATGCTACTGAAGTCATGATACGTCATGGGCCACAGCATGGTGATCTCATCAAGGCAAATACAATCTTCGTGTCTGGTGATCCTGTCGCAGCAGATTTGGTAGCTGCTGCATATCTCTTCGAATTAGAGGGATGTACCAATCCGCTAGAGAAGGCACTGGAGGTTAAGCACATTAGGTATGCTGCTGAGAGAGGGGTAGGTACGTGCAATGTAGATGAAATCGAGGTAATTGAACTATGCCTTCCATAGCTATGAGAATTTTCATCAGGATTATTCGAACAATTGGTAAGCTATTTCCCTGTAAATCAGTTATTAGACCTCCAGGTGCTGTTGTAGAGGATAAGTTCGTTAAGTTATGTATTGGTTGTGGCTATTGCATCGAGGCTTGTAAAGTGCATGGAACTGGTGTTCTAACCTTTACATCATTACGAGATGGTTTGAGAATATGGAGAACACCTAAGCTCAATGTAGCTAGGGGATTCTGTGG